>CANHKE010000144.1 GCA_947461155.1 Cytophagaceae bacterium
CTGCGAAAGTAGAAGGTGGTGCTTCGACCGGCGAAAACTTCAAAGCGATGCTTTCTCCTTTGTATTTATTTATGTTGGCTTGTATGGCTTTAACAGCCATTTCTGAATTCGGTCCTGAGCAATGGATTGGGCCAATCATGGGTCAAGCAGGTGCTAGCCCAATGATTATTTTGGCTATTGTAACAGGTTTGATGGCAGTAGGTCGTTATTTCGCGGGTCCTATTGTACATAAATTGGATGCGGGTGGAGTTTTATTGGTATCAGCGATTTTAACTACGATTGGGGTTTATTTGATGAGTTCGGCAACGGGTAGCATGGTGTATGTTTCGGCGATTATTTTCGCATTAGGCGTATGTTACTTCTGGCCAACGATGATTGGCTACGTAGCTGAAAACATTCCGTTGACTGGTGCTTTTGGTCTGTCGATCATGGGTGGTATGGGTATGTTTGCGACGTCTATCTTTCAACCGATCATCGGTTCTTGGTTAGATTCAAATACGGCAGAAGCTGCTAAAACGCAAACAGGCGATGCGATTGCCTTGGTGGCGGGTCAAGCGACCATGGCGCAAATGGTGTTGTTTCCAGCGATTTTGATTGTTGCATTTGCTGGCTTGTATTTCTTCGGAAAGAAAGCGAAACATGCATAATCAAGTACTTGATAATTTTAAAAGGGAGCCTCGGCTCCCTTTTTTTTGTCCCAATTTCGCTATAGCTTTGGCAAACCTTGGAGGATTGCCAAAGCTAAGGTGAATGAAGTAATTTTATGCGTTATTTAATTATCTGTTTTTTCTTCCTAGCCTGCAAACCGAATTACAATGTCGATCCTTCGCAAGTGGAAAAAGCACTTCGCGCGGAAGCAAGCCAACATCCAGAAACGAAAATCGTAGGAGAGTCCCGACTCGGGAATTTTGAAATTACGCTAGCTAACGAAACGCCGCTTCACCGAATCAATTTCGTACGATTAGTTAAAATGGGTTATTTCACTGACCGCTATTTTTACCGAAATGTGTATGAAATCGGCATGCAGGGTGGAGGTGAATTTGCAGATCGTTTGGCGTACCTCGTTCCTGCTGAATATCCTGACCATTTAAAACCTGAACGTGGCACCATCGCCATGGCTCGTTATGACGAAGGAAATCCTCAAAAGGCCTCTTCTCCCACGGAATTTTTCATCGTCACGAATACCGAACAAGCCGCCCGATTCTACAAACAATATGTCGTTTTTGGAAAAATCACGAAAGGTTTGGCGGTCATCGACTCGATGCAAAAACAACGGTCCTTCGACGAAAAGCCCGTAATCCCCGTCAAATTCTCGTTGAAACTAGCGAATTAATCCAGCCGTTTTCCATGGGCTGGAAGCTAAAAAATCAAATTTTGTTAAGTGAATTTGATCCGGCAAAAAATTGGCAGCCGCATAAAAATGCCACGAATCTACGTAACCAGGAATAGTTTCAAAATCCGCCTGTGACGCCAATATTTGTGGCCTGAAAACTTCATTAATCGGAGGTGAGATGATCTGCAAAACCACCCCTTTTTTCAAACACAATTGTTGCAAACGCGACACATATTCCTTTGAAATAGTCGAAAATAGCCCTTTTCCATCTGACACCCCTTCGTACGTCGGCGACCAATTACTCGTTAATACTGGTCGATACTGTGCTAAATAATAAAATGGAATCGCTTCAACCTGCTTGAACACCGTAGGCGAAAATAATCCCCGATTCTCCGTCCCATAAAACGGCTTGACGAAATAATGAAAACTCAAGGGACTAGCTAAATTATTCTGAAAACTGAAGGGATGATACATTAGTACTAACGTGTCCAGCGATGGATTTGCTGCGAGCGCCTGAGATGCAATCACATATTGACCCACCATCGAAATGGCCTGATTGGAAGCAAGCGAAACAATCGAAGAATCATTTGCCAATGAATCCAAAACTTGTTTGGCTACACTATCGCCAATGACCAATTTTTTCTTATTAAGCTTCGTTTTACTCGCGGCAATCACTTCATAAACCTCCGTTCCCGCAACGTCCTTTTGATACCGTTTCGTCCAAAATTGAAACTCCGGGTAGGCGTGAAAAAGGACAATAAATACCCCCAAAAACACCCCTAAATCTCGTAAAAAGCGTTTCATCGTGTCTAAAATTGAAAGTAAATAAATTGGTCATTCCCCCGGTAGAAATACAAGATCAATACCATCAAGCTATAATAAAATGTCCATTTGACCCAGCGATTTCCAATAGCATTTATGCGAACCAGCGGACTTAAGGTGTGTCGGCCTAGCCACTCAATCCCCATAAATCCCGCTATCAAAATGCTCAAAATCACCAGGTTTTTTCTGCCCGAAATGTCCGGAATCCAACCGCCATGTTGAACCATCCCCGCCAAATACGCCAACGCTTCACCGATACTTTTGGCTCTAAAAAACACCCAAAATAGGGTCACCATACTAAATGTGAGTATCATGCGAAGCCCCGAAACGATCTTGGATGTTGACACCCACGAAAACCGTTTGCTCACCGCTTGCGGCACTAAAAATAAACCATTTAAGAAACCCCAGAATACATAAGTCCAGCTGGCCCCATGCCATAATCCACTGACCAAAAATACGGTTAATGTATTTCCCACCCGGCGTAGTTTGGAGACGCGGTTGCCGCCCAACGGGATATATAAGTAATCGCGAAACCAGGAGGTTAAGGAAATATGCCAACGCTTCCAGAATTCGGAAACGTTTTTAGCAAAATAAGGGAAGTTAAAGTTGTTTAATAACTCAATGCCAAACAAGCGTGCGGTTCCCAAAGCAATATCCGAATAGCCCGAAAAGTCCCCATATATTTGGAAGGAAAATAAGATGGCTCCTACGATTAAACTTCCTGAATTCATCGACGCATGATTATCAAATATCTGATTCACATATACCGCACAATTATCCGCAATGACAATTTTCTTGAAAAATCCCCAAAGCATTTGTTGCAATCCAAAGATTGACTGGGACCGATTAAACTGCTTTTCTTGTTTCAATTGCGGAATCAAATGATTCGCGCGCTCGATGGGACCGGCAACTAATAAAGGGAAAAAGCAGACGAATAAGCCGTACACCAACATGTCCTTTTCGGGTTTGATGCGGTCATGATAGATATCAATCACATAGGATAAGCCGTGGAAGGTATAGAATGAAATGCCCACAGGAAGTGTGATCAATAATAAAGTAGGTTCCCAGCTCCAGTCGATTGTCTGTGCCAAATCAGCCAAACTGGAAACAATAAAATTATAGTATTTGAAAAATCCGAGCAGCGCAAAATTGACGCCAATACTGAGCCAAAACCACGTTTTTTTGCCGAATTGGCCGTTTGATTCAGCGACTTTTTGACCGGAATAAAAGTCTAGACTCGTTGAAAAAATAAGTAAAACGAGAAACCAAATATTCCAATACGCATAGAAAAAATAACTGGCAATCAATAAAATTGCATGTTGCCATTTGAGCTTATGCTGAATTCCTTTGGCATAATGTACACCCCAAAACAGCGCGTAAACGATGGGAAGGAAGACTAGAAACGAAAATGAATTAAACAGCATGCGCCCTCAATCGGTCAATTTGTTGCAAAATAACAGAAAAAATCATGACCAATAGACACCCGAGTACATTTAACCACAAGAACGCCATCACCTCATAATACCAAGCAACGATGACGATGACCTCAGCCAAGATGGCCGAATAGAAAACGTGTTTTCCTTGGGTTGCCGGTAAATAAAAGGCACAAAGGAATATGCCCAATATCGTCCCATAAAACCAGGAGCCCAAAATATTAACCACTTCAATTAAGCTACCCATATTGGTCGCAAATTGGGCGACAATTAAACATAAAATCCCCCAGCCCAAGGTTGTTAATTTAGACGCCCACCAATAATGTTGGTTACTCCCTTCCGTATGTACAAAACGCTGGTAAATGTCGACCATACTCGTCGAGGTCAACGACCCAAACGCCGAAGCCATCGATCCCATCGATGAAAGTAAAATCATCGCAATTAAAAATCCGATGATTCCGATGGGCAAATGCTCAATAATATAGGTCAAGAAAATATAGTTGGTGTCATTCGCCTCAAATTTCACCTCCGCTTTTTTCATCGAGGCGATGGCATCTTCGCGCAATTTCATTTGCTGCTCGTTCAACACAATAATCTCATTTTTCAATGGAGTTACTGCTGCTGGATTCTGATCTATTGCATCGACTAAATCCAATTCAGCCTTTTTCTTAGCCTCAAATAATGATTTTTTGGCCTGATTGATTTGCCGAGCCTCCGGTTGGTTTACCCAAACCGCCTCCGTGTTTTTATTGAAAAACATGGGTGGCTCATTGAATTGATAAAAGATAAAGACAAAAATCCCCACGAGTAGAATGAAGAATTGCATCGGAATTTTAAGAAATCCATTCAACAATAATCCTTTACGGCTTTGCGTGGCGGATTGTCCAGACAGGTAACGACCTACCTGACTTTGGTCCGTACCAAAATACGAGAGTTGTAAAAAGAATCCGCCGATAATTCCCGACCAAATATTATACCGATTGTTCAAATCGAATTTCCAATCAATCAAATTGATTTTGCCCATTTTCCCAGCAATTTGCAAGGACTGTTTGACACCGATTTCTGGAGGTAATTGGTGAATAATTAAAACTGCCGCGAGAATCATGCCGGCTAGGACCACCGACATCTGTAACATCTGCGTGTAAGAGATGGCTTTGGAACCCCCTAACATGCAATAAGTTGTCACAAGTGCCGCGGTAAGCGCATTTGTCCAGGCCAAATCCCAGCCTAATAAAATGGACAGGATGATGGACGGTGC
>CANHKE010000145.1 GCA_947461155.1 Cytophagaceae bacterium
CCTCAGGAATATGAGATTGCCGGTATTGCGGTCACGGGTTCTCAGTTTTATGATGGAAACTCGATGATTAATATCTCTGGTTTACAGGTAGGGGATAAAATCAAAGTTCCAGGTGATGCGATTGCTACGGCCATTCGTAAGATTATGGACCAGGGTATTTTGGATGATGTAGAAGTATATGTATCCAAAACGGAAGGGACAAAAATATGGTTGGGCATTCAATTAAAAGAGCGTCCACGTTTGTTTGCGTTGAAATATACGGGTATTCGTAAAGGTGAAACGGAAAGCTTGAATGAGAAAGTGAAGACGTACAAAGGAAAGATCATTACGGAGACATTGCGTAAGAATCTGGAATTAGTCGTGCGCAAGTACTATCAGGAAAAAGGCCGTTTGAATATTAAAACGAAGTCTCAAATTGTGGTGGATACCTTGCGTGGCAACAATGCAACGTTAGTGATTGCGGTAGACAAAGGGCCAAAGGTGAAGGTGAATAAAATTGTGTTGAATGGGATTGAGGCGAACCAGCGGGCATTGATATTGCGTAAAATTAAAAACACCAAGCAGCAGCGATTTGGCCGTATTTTCAAGCCATCTAAATTTGTTCCTAAGAAGTGGGATGAGGATAAGGATAAATTATTGGAGGCAATGAATAAGTTGGGCTTCCGCGATTTTCAGATTGAATCGGATTCGATATCGCGTCACAATGATGAATCGGTGAATTTGACGATTAATTTGGTTCAAGGAAAGAAATACTATTATCGTTCCATTACGTTTGAAGGAAATTACATTTATCCAGATTCTGTATTACATGATGTGTTAGGGATTAAGAAGGGGGATGTGTACAATACGGAGGAGTTAGATAAGAAGATGGCTGGTAATCCGGGGGAGGATTTAAGTTCTGTTTACATGGATAATGGTTATTTGTATTACAATGCAGAGCCGGTTGAAGCGGCGATTGTGGGTGATTCGATTGATTTAGCGATTCGGATTAGTGAGGGTAAGCAGGCAACCATCAATAAAGTTGTCTTAAACGGGAATACCAAAACCTCCGATCACGTCGTTATGCGTGAAATTCGGACGCTTCCTGGGCAGAAATTTAATAAATCGGCGATTATTCGTACGGTTCGTGAGTTGTCGACGATCGGTTATTTCAACCCCGAAAAAATCACACCAAATCCAATTCCACGTCCCGATGGAACGGTTGACATTGAATACAATGTCGAGGAAAAGCCTTCCGATCAGATTGAATTATCCGGTGGTTGGGGTGGATACATCGGATTTGTGGGAACCTTGGGGGTTGTTTTTAATAACTTTTCTGCGAAGAATTTAACGAATTGGTCTTCATGGCGTCCTTTGCCGGCGGGTGATGGTCAAAAATTATCGGTACGTTTTCAGGCAAATGGTGCTGCGTACCAAAACTACAGCTTAACGTTCACAGAGCCTTGGTTAGGTGGTAAAAAGCCCAATTCATTTTCGGTGTCTTTAAACCGAAGTGTATCTTATCCATATCAGTTTAGAACAACGGGTTACGGTGGAGGCGGATATGGCAGTGGTTACGGCGGTGGATATGGAGGAGGCTACGGTGGCGGCTATGGCGGAGGCCTTGGTGGTTATGGTGGTGGATACGGCGGCTATGGTGGATACGGGAGTGGTTATAGTTCGTACTCGGTACCAGATTCGCTATTGTCGGCGCACTTCAACGTAACAAGTGTAACCTTCAGTCTAGGAAAGCGTTTGAAATGGCCGGATGATTATTTCTCATTAAGCAACTCGCTTTCTTTTGCTTCTTATGATGTAGACCGTTACTACACGTGGGCTTATCCGCAAGGGGTGTCTACATCGGTGACTTTCATGACGAATTTCTCGCGGAATAGTATTGATAATCCTACGTTTGCGCGTAGTGGTTCTAGTTTCTCTTTAACGGCTTCTTTGACCCCTCCATATTCATTATTAGGTGGTAATAAGTCAGGTACGTTGATTGAATATCACAAATGGATGTTTGATGCGAGCTGGTTCACGCCTTTGGTTGGTAAACTCGTCTTGCATACCCGCGCCCACTTAGGATTCTTGGGCTCATATGGCGGTCGAGAAACGACTCGATTTGAGCGTTTCGATTTGGGTGGTTCAGGTATGGTGCAAGGATTTTCGTTTAATCGGGATATCGTCGGTTTGCGGGGTTATAAAGATCGTGTGATTGGGCCATCTGGTTCATATGGAAATGGTGGGGTAGCCTATAATAAATTTGTGATGGAAGCGCGTTATCCGGTTTCCTTGAATCCATCTGCGACCATCTTCGTTTTGGGTTTTGCTGAGGGCGGAAACAACTTTTCAAGTTTGAAGGAATACAGTCCGTTTAATTTATATAAGTCGGCCGGTGTAGGAGCACGTATATTTATGCCCGCATTTGGTATGATTGGTATCGATTATGGATTTGCAATGGATAAGCCGCGTCCGGGGGATTCGGATTTTGGCCGACAAGCCTTTACGTTCTCGATTGGTCAGCAAATTAGATAAGCATGAAAAAGTCGATTTTTTTCTTAATTTTGGTGCTTGCTTTGATAGGTCAACGGACCTATGCGCAGAAATTTGGATATATCGACACGGAGTTTATTACATCTAAAATGCCAGAGTATCAGAAGGTTCAAGTTAAGATTGACCAAATGACGGCGGCATGGATGAAGGAGATTGAGGCCAAAAACGAAGCAGTAAAGCAGTTGGAGAAAGACTATCATTTGGAAGAATTGTTACTGACGGATGAATTGCGTCGCCAGCGATTGGAACAGATTCGTTTGAAGAACATGGAGGCCACGGAATTTCAGAATAAGATTTTCGGATCGGAAGGGGAATTGTTTAAGGCAAAATTGAATGGGTTTAAACCTATTTTGGATGAAATATCAAAAGCCGTTGAGCGCGTTGTGCGTCAAAAGCGTTTGGATTTTGTCTTTGATAAAGCAAGTGAGGGCTTGGCGATGATCTACACAAATCCGGTACATGATTATTCGGATTATGTGTTGGAGGAATTAGGATTGGAAATTGACCCGAATATAAAAAAGTAGCAACATGGTTTGTTGCCCAAATAGTAGACTAACAAAAAACAAAAAAAACAACTAGATTAAATTTTTATGAAAAACAAACTATTCTTAGCTATGAGCCTTGTGTTTGGTATGGCTATTTTGCCTGCAAAAGCACAAGTTAAAATCGGATTTATTAATGCGGATTATATCCTTAGCCAAATGCCTGAGGCAAAGCAAGTAGAGGAAGATTTGAAAAATACACAAAAGCAATACGAGACGCTTTATCAAGGAAAAGTGAAAGATTTTCAAGATAAATTGGCTGCGTTTGAAAAATTGAATGCTGATCCAAAAGCAGCTGATATCATCAAGCAAGACAAGGAGAAGGAATTACAAAACTTGCAAACGTCGATTCAAGAGTTCCAACAAAATTCACAGTCTTCGTTGCAAAAAAAGCAAGCACAATTGTTGCAACCATTGTTGAAGAAAGTGGAGGAAAACATGCACGCAGTAGCTACGGAAAACCAATACACGTATGTATTCAATTACGATGCGGGTATGGGAACAGCTCCAATTTTATTGCATTACCCTGCTGACGCAAATGTTTCAGATTTGGTATTGAAGAAAATGGGCATTACACCTAAGCCAGCAACAGCTGCAGCGGCTCCAGCGGCGGCTCCAGCACCAACTAAAGCTGCACCGATAAAGAAATAAGCTTACTTATTTAATCAAAAAAAGCCCTGACGAAAGTCGGGGCTTTTTTTTTGGACGTTAGACGTTAGACGTTAGACGCTAGACGTTAGACGTTGGACGTTAGACGTTAGACTTCGGACTATTTACCTGCTACCAAAAGTACTTTATTGTTTGAATGAGCGAGGTGAGTCCGATCACGCTTAATACGACGTAATGAAAGACTTTTTCGGGCATGCGTTGGAGGATTAGTTTGCCGATGTAGGAGCCAGCGATACTAATTAGGATGAGGAACGGAATGAGTATCAGATGCTCCTGTTGAAAATACCCTTGGGAGATATAAACAGCCGCCCGGCTAGAATCTACGCCTAAGTCGATGATCGCGGATGTAGCGATAAATACATTCTTTTCCAGGTTGAATACACTGAGCATGATGCCTCGAATTGCGCCTCCGGTGCCGATTAACCCGGCTAAAAAACCAGATAAGGTTCCACCTATGTAGAGGTTTGTATTGGATTCTTTGAGTGATTTGGCGTGACCTGAAATCAAATAGATTGCGATGGCTAGAATTAGCAAATTCATGGCTAATTCAATGGTTTTTTGTGGAATATATACCGTAAGAAAAGCGCCTAATGTGACAAAAATGATGGCGGGTATGCCTAGTTTAATGACTATTTTTTTGTCGATTCCGTTATGGAAAAAATAGATTTTGGAAAGGTTACTGAAGATGTGGAAGACTGCTGTAATGCCCAAAACCATTTTAAAATCAAGAAATAAGGAGGCGACTGGTACGAAGAGGATGGAAGACCCAAATCCACTTACGGTACCGATGATTTCGGCAATTAAGGCAAGGATGAAAAATAGCGAATAGTCGCCCATGAGGCTTAATCTTCTTTTAAGAAGAGTTTATTTTGGAATAGTAAGATAATGACTACTCCACAAAATATCGCCGCATCTGCGAAATTAAAGATCGGTGTTGAATAATAACTTCCACCCCAAACAGGCAACCAAGTGGGTAGGATGCCTTCCCAAATGTCGAAGAAAAACATGTCGATCACTTGGCCATGAAAAAGACGCATGGGTGATTCCAAGGGTGCATTATCAAACCAAACGCCATAGAATATGGAATCGATTAG
>CANHKE010000146.1 GCA_947461155.1 Cytophagaceae bacterium
ACCCTGTAATGGACGGTTATCGGACTGATTCACACCAGCATCTGCTCCTAACTTGACTTTACTGACAATATAAGCGCCGTTAAAGACAACACTCGATTTTCCCAAAAAGCTTGTTGGCTCCGCAGAATTCAAATTCTTGCGAATTTCAGCTTCTAAGCCTAAACTGTAGGCACTTGCGGCATTGGCAAAGTTTAATTCCGGATTAGATCCAGAGGCAAATACAACTTCGATTGGGTTTGTAAACTGCTTGTAGAATGCCGCGATGCTATACACTTCAGATGGTGTTGGATATTGCTCATACCGGAAGTCAAAGTTTTGAATACTCGCATTCTTCAATAATGGATTTCCTGAAATATTCCGGTTGTTCACAAAATCGTAGAAGGCGAATGGAGCTACTTCTCTAAACTCTGGACGATTAATCGTTTGGCCATAAGCAAGGCGCAACAAACTCTTTGCACTGAAATTGTACGTTAAGTTAAAGGAAGGGAGAACGTTCAATACCGTATTGTCATACTTAATTGGCGTCTTACCCGTCATGTCAAATGAATTCAACTTTTGACTGTTATTCTCTGCACGTACACCTGCCACTAAATTGAATTTAGTACCTAACGCATAGCCTCCTTGAATGTATGCGGCAAACAAATCATTTGTTGCCGTATACGCATCACTTGGATTTGTTTGTTCATCCAATTTGACACCATTCGTATTATTGATATTTACATCAGAAAAAATCTGATCAATGGGTAAGGAACCAATATTAAATAAAGAGCTGTTTGATCGAACATATCCTAAGTTACGTGCGTCGAATTGACGTTTTTTAGATTCCGCAAAAACACCTGACTTAAATTCCAATTCTTTGCCTTCAGCCAATACAAACTTGTGCGAAAGATTAAATCCTCCTGTATAAGAGCTTTCAGTCAAAATAATATTAGTACGACCTAAATTGAATGTTTGAGCGGCACCCGTAGGAACGTATAAAATCCGATTCGTACCATCTATTACGTATTTAAATCGCTTATAATCTGGTTGATCACGGAAGGAAGAATTATACCCTACTACCCAATCTAACTTAGTATTACCATCGTTAAAGTCATGTTTACCGGCAAGTTGACCCGTATAAATACCCCGATATACCTGATCAAATGACTGAATATCCCATTTACTACTAATATCGCTACCAACCCGATCCACATATTGTGAATTACTTAATTGATTAAATAAGTTCTTAATTTCAATGGTATGGTGATCATTTAAACGAAATGCCCAGTTATGTAAAACACCAACACGAATGGCTGAAGAATATTGACTATCTAGGAAGTTGAATAAATTATCTGGCTTCCCTGTTGTTTTGATATTTGAAAACCCATAATCATTACGAAGCATGCTATATGCAGTTTTCGTACTCGAATAATTGATAGCGGTAATGTTACCCACTCGAACACCACCTAAATTAAACTTCAAACCACTTGACAATGAAAAACGCATATCAGGATTTGCAGTAGATTTGTCTGCCACCCAGTTATTTTTCAAAGAACGGCCAACTTGAGCCAATGCTTCTCCAGAACTTGGAAACTGAAACTTAGTCGCAGGAAAACTTTTAGGTAAATCAAAATAGCCTGAATTAAATCCCGTCCAATAATTGTCGCCATGTTGTGGAGATTTAAATGTTTGCCCGGTTGTCCCATCACGATACGAATTACTAACATCTATCGTCAAGAAATTATTTTCTGGAATGGACTTGGTAAATATCTTTACTACTCCTCCGGCAAATTCACCTGGCAATTCAGCGGCAGGCGATTTAAAAACCAAGATACGGTCGATTTGACCCGCAGGAATAATATCAAAAGAAAACGAACGCATATCCGTTTCCATCGAAGGCGCAAATGTATTGTTTAATTGAACCGTATTATAACGTTCATTTAGGCCACGAATATTAATGAACCGTTCTCCAAAAATCGTTACCCCAGGAACACGTTTCACTACTTCAGCAGCGGTACGGTCTAAAGTTTTGGTGATTTGAGCGGCAGAAATACCACTAACGACTAATTGCGCTGCTTTGATTTCTGAGATCACAGAAACCTCCGTATTGGTTAATTTCTGAGCGACAACTTTAACTTCAGCTAAGGTAGCCGCTTCTTCCGCTAGACCTAAGTTCAATTCCGTTACTTGATCTGCTAGAACTTTTACGTTCTCGTAGATCTTCGTTTCATACCCTACGAAAGAAATCTTTAATGAATAAGAGCCGGCTGGTAATTTAGCGAATGAGAAAAAACCATTGATGTCAGTCGCAGCTCCTTTATTGATTCCTTGAACAAGGATCGTGGCTCCGATAATATCTTCTTTTGTTTTGGCGTCCTTAATGGTACCGCGAAGCGTACCCGCATTTTGAGCAAAAACGCTCACCGAAATAAATAATAATAGAATGGTTTTGTTGAAAACAGCTATCATGAGAATACTGGTGTTTTTTTGTTGATGCAAAACTAGCATTTGCAAACACGTCCGTAATTACCCTCAGATTAACTGTGTATAATCAAATTATTATCAGATGCTCCCTTTCATTAACAATTCGATAACACATGAATTTTTTCATTAAAATTTAATTTTTCTAGCCTGTTTTATAGAACAATTCCAAGAATTATAATTTTTTATAGAAGAACTTTCTTAGAAAAGTCAAATTTTACATGGATTTAATTTGCCGGTTATTTGAAACGCATACATTTGATTCATCAAACGGAACTAATCCGCCTAAACAATCAAAAAACAATACGCTTATGAAAAAGCACATCAAAAACGCTATGGCTGTCGCATTTTTTGCCGCTAGCATGTCTGTGGTTTCTGCCGCTTATGGAGCAGAAGTAACTTTACCAGTAAGCATCGATCAAGTAGGAAAATTAAAGTATTTGGTCAGCGCTGAACCTAAATCGAATTTATACGTCATCATCCTAGATGCAGATAACAATATCATTCACCAAGAATTCATTACATCGAAGAAATTGTTCAATCTCGCGAGCTTAGTGGACGGAAAATACCGCATGGAAATCCTGAACACACGCAAACAAGTGGTCACGTCTAAAACATTTAACATCCTTACCGAAGTGAAACGCGATTTAGTTGCGGTTCAATAAGGTATCGGATGAGTCAATAAAGTGAAAGATTAAGGGTAAAAGGGCGCGGAGATTTCTGCGCCTTTTTGTATATAAAAAAAGCCCGAAGAATAAATCTTCGGGCTTTTAATTAGTTCATCAGATCGACAAATTGATCAAATAAATACCGCGAATCATGCGGTCCTGGCGATGCCTCTGGGTGATGCTGTACCGAAAATGCCTTGCGGCCTTTTACGCGTAAGCCTTCCACCGTTTGGTCATTCAAATTAATGTGTGTTAATTCCGCCTTTTCGGAAGATTTCAGCTCATCCATTTTCACAGCAAAGCCGTGATTTTGGGAAGTAATTTCAGATAAACCTGTCACCAAGTTCTTAACGGGATGATTCAACCCGCGGTGACCGTTGTGCATTTTGTAGGTAGACAAGCCACATACTTGTGCCAAAATCTGATGTCCTAAGCAAATGCCGAATACCGGTTTGTCACTTGCTAAAAATTGAGATACGGTTTCAACTGCATATGGCATGGTCGCTGGATCTCCTGGGCCATTTGACACAAAGTATCCATCTGGATTCCAAGAGGCAATTTCTGCGAATGGCGTTTTGGCAGGGAAAACTTGTAAGTAACAATCACGTTCTGCGATGTTAGCTAAAATACTTTTCTTCACGCCAAGGTCTAAGACTGCTACTTTTTTGCTTGCGGAAGAATCTCCTACGAAATAGGCTTCCTTGGTACAAACTTGCGATGATAATTCAAGTCCTTCCATCGAAGGAATCTTGGCTAACTCGGCTTGCAATGTAGGTAAATCAAAAATCTCAGACGAAATCAAGCAGTTCATCACGCCTTTCGTACGAATGTGACGTACCAACGCGCGGGTATCAATACCTGAAATTCCTACTAAATTGGCTTTCGCTAAATAATCCTGCAAAGAGCCGTCGGCCGTTTCACGCGAATGCACACTGGCAAACTCGTTGCACACCATGCCTGCAATTTGTACTTGGCCTGATTCAGCTTCTTCGCCATCGATTACTCCATAGTTCCCGATGTGCGCAGTCGTATTGATAATGACTTGGCCACTGTAGGAAGGATCGGTATAAATTTCTTGATAACCTGTCATGCCGGTATTGAAGCAGATCTCGCCGCCGTGGGTTCCGATCTTGCCTAAAGCCTTTCCATGAAACAGGGTTCCATCTTGTAATAAGAGTACTGCGGGTGTCGACTCAGTAACTTTCATAAAATATGTGCGATATAGTTGGCTTGCAATCCTAAAAAAAGGGCTTCAACGAATTGTTGAAGCCCTTCCAAAAAAATCAGGGAAAAGAATTAAGCGTCTTCTCCTTTTTCTTCGGTAGACTCCTCAGTTGCAGGTGCTTCTGGAGCATCTTCTACCACATCAGCTGCTGGCGCTTCTGCGACAACTTCCTCTGCGGCTGGAGCCTCTTCGATCACTTCAGCAACTGGTGCTTCTTCAACTACTTCAGCCGAAGGAGCTTCAGCAACTGGTGCTGCGGCTACTGCCTCGTCTTTCTTAGCTCCTGCACGACGGCTACGACGTGTTTTACCTGCTTTCTCAGCAGCAGCAGCTAACATGGTTTCGTTGAAGTCAACTAGTTCGATGAAACACATTTCTGCGTTATCACCCAAACGATTGCCTAACTTAATAATACGTGTATAACCACCTGGACGATTCGCTACTTTCTCAGAAACGATGCTGAACAATTCTTTGATGGC
>CANHKE010000147.1 GCA_947461155.1 Cytophagaceae bacterium
CAATTTATTGACACGAATCTCCAGAATATCCGCATTAAACGGTTTGCTTACAAAATCATCCGCTCCAGCTTGCATCCCCTCAATTTGACTTTCCTGAGCGCTTTTGGAGGTAAGTAATACCAAAGGAATGTGATTCGTTTTGGGGTTTTGGCGAAGTGCCCGACATAAATTCACACCACTCATCCCCGGCATCATCCAGTCAGTGATCACCACATCCGGCAAATAAGTCAACGCCATTTCCAGCGCATCTTCTCCCCGCGAAGCTTCCATGACTTGAAATTTCGATTCAAAAATCTCCGCAACAAATTTCCGTAATTCCGTGTGGTCATCCACAATCAACAAGATCTGCTTTTCTTTTTCAATGGAATCCGAAGGCGCCGTTATTTGCTCCTGTGACTTAATGGTCATCAATTTTTCTTGAACCCACGACGGGTCAAAATCGGACTTGCGAACGGGAATTCGAATACCAAATTCACTCCCCACCCCCAAGGTACTTTTCACTTCAATTTCTCCTAAATGCAAAGTCACTAATTCCTTACATAGTGAAAGTCCAACGCCGGTGCCGACCACCGACATCGACTCGGGGATTTGATAAAAGCGATCAAAAATATGCGGTAAATGTTCTGCAGCAATACCCTTGCCTGTATCTATGACACGGATATGAATTTGATTTACTTCTTCGTTTCCGTCGACAAACAAAGACGCTAATGCTAAGGAGACGCCTATTTTACCATCTTCTGGCGTGTGCTTAAACGCATTGGACAACAAATTACTAACACATTTCTCTAAAATATCTGCGTCGTAATAAACGAGCAGTGATGAGGTGGGTGCTTTCCAGGTCAATTTGATTTGCTTCTGCTGGGCATAATTTTCAAAACCCTGAATTATACCGTTCATTTGAAGAACCAAATCATGTTTGGCAATCACCGGTTGCTGTTTTCCGGATTCGATTTTAGATAAATCAAGCAATTGATTAATTAACCTTAAAAGCTTCTGCGCATTTTGATAGATGGAGGAAATGCGTTTTTCCTGCGTACCTGAAAGAGAAGCATTTTGCATAAAATACTTCTCTATTGGACTAATAATCAAGGTAAGAGGTGTCCGTAATTCGTGTGAAATATTCGTAAAAAAGTGAGTCTTCACCTGTTCCAATTCCCGAATCCGTTCTTTCTCGATTTCCTTCATCCGAATATCGGTCTTGAAAGCCTCTCGGATTTTCACTTCTCGAATGAATAAATAAATCGCAGCGATCAGTAACAGAACATACCCCCCATACGCCCACCAAGTTCGATACCAGGGTGGCAACACCGTAATCAACAATTCCATAGGTTTTTCTGACCAGATCCCATCTGAATTGGAAGCCTTTACTTTGAACGTATAATCCCCCGGAGATAAATTGGTGTATGTCGCCGTCCGTGTGGTGCCCACATAATTCCAGTCTTTCTCAAAACCTTCCAAATAATACGCATAGCGGTTATTTTTAGGTCTTTGGTATTCCAATGCCACAAAGTCCAGACTAAATACCGATTGACCTGGCTGGAGGGTAATATGGCTAGTCCGACTAATGTCAAATGTAAGCGGGCTACCTTCTTGATCAGGCTCAACCTCCTGATTAAACAATTTAAAGCTTGTAACGTAAACATCTGGGACATCTAATCGCATCCGCAAACTATCCGATTTCAAATAATTTAATCCATTCACCCCGCCAAAAAACAACCAGTTTTGATTGTTGGAAGCAAATGTTTTGGCTGTAAATTCCTTTCCTTGCAAACCGTCCGCGTCTTCAAAATTGATAAAACGAAGCGTCTTCCCATCCATTTTAGAAATTCCATTAGTCGTCGTAAACCACAAATCACCGTTCCCATCTTCGGCGACACCACGAACCGTGTTACTCGACAAGCCATCTTTCACCGTTAATGTGCGAAAATCCTTATTTTCAGGTTGATACAAGTTCACCCCACCCCCATTTGTAAGCACCCAAACACGCTTTTGTTTATCTTGATAGATCTGCGTGACGTGGTTGTAACTTAGGCTATTGGGATTTGCCGACTTCACTAAGTGGTTTAACTGTCGACTTTTCAAATCATATTGGTATAAACCAAAACCAATCGTTCCTATCCAGAGCTGACCACCATTAATATATGCTAAATCTGAAATCGCACGATTCTGAAAAGTCTTGATGCCTAATTCGGGATATGGGATCGTGTAACGCTTCGATTGAGGATCAAATGAAATAACTCCAAGTCCGACTGACCCAAGCAATATTTGATTTTGAAAAGGCAGCATGCAGTTGAAATTTGCTTCGCGCCGCCCGGGCAAAAATGGATGATCCGATAATTTTTTACTTGGCGATAAGTGGTTCAATCCTTTGCCCCAAAAGCCCACCCAAACCTCACCATTCGGCATTGCCTTTAAGAAATTTACATCGTAATCCCCTGCAGCCGAAAGCTTATTGGCCGATTCTGAATAAATCACATGATTCAATTTTCGACTTTTATGATCGAAAAACGAAAGGCCCAAATTACTACCAATCCAAACACCTGATGCATCAGCAGCTGCGAGCGCAGAAACCTTATTGCTTAATAGACCTAGCGTCGTGTTGGGCTTATATCGTAAAACAGAGAAACGAGGTTTTTGAAAGAAACTGATATTCAAGCCGGCTTCATAGGTACCAATCCACGTATTTAAATTTGAATCGGTAAATAAACTCATAACCGAGAATGAACTAATCCCTAACTCAGGATCTGGATTCGAAGGAATATGCTTGAATCGTTTAAAATCATCCCCTTCCATGACATAAACGCCATTATCCGTACCAATCCACAGATTTCGTAAGGCATCGCGCGTTATACTAGTCACGATATTTTGACGTGCTAAGGGATTGGAGGATTGATAAAAGACTGATCGAAATTTTTGATTCGTCGGGTTAAATTGAAATAAGCCAGCGCCATCTGTGCCAACTAAAATTTCACCATTTTTAGCTTCGAAAATCGCACGAATCCGAGATTTAACCTGATTTTGACCAAGCGAAAAAGGCATAAAACTATGTTTTCCGAGCACAGAAATCAATTGGCCCGTTCGCGTACCCAGCCATAAAGAACCATTGCTGTGTTTAAACGTGCGTACAACTTCCTTTACAAGTGGATTTTTCCATTCCGATTCGGTAGGTAATAATTTTTTCGATTGGGTTTGATAAACTAAGAGACCGAAACCCAAAGCAGCTACACCTACGCGGTGATTTCCCAAATTTATGAGGGATGGAATATTCAAATTACTGATATCCTGCCCATTGGGGCCACGCGTAAATCGCGTTATTTTACCCGTTAATAGATCCAAATGATTCAAACCAGAAGAACGAGTTCCGACCCAAATATTCCCCTCATCATCTTCTACAATCGAGAAAATATCACTCCCACTGAGCGTGGCAGGATCACTTGGATCATTCCGAAATATTTTGAAATTATGGCCATCGTACCGATTCAATCCATCCGCCGTCGCAAACCAGAGAAAGCCTTTTTTATCTTGAATAATCTTATAAATCGAACTTTGAGATAAACCTGAGGCGGTAGACAAACGCTCAAATCGATTACCCACTTGCCCATACAGGGAAGTGGTCATCAAGATCCAAAGCATACAAAAATAAGTCCTCAAAGTCGTCGAAAATAGATGGGCTAAATTAGAAAATTAAAGGCAATTGTTACGCCGACTTATAGGTATATATTCGGGCTAGCTGTGTACTAAATACTTGTATATTTCTTTCAAACGCGGACAATTGCAAGAAACGTCCACAAATTTGAAAGATTTGTCCAATCGAAAGAAAACCAGGAGACCTACATTTGTTTACGTACTTCATTAAAGAAATCGCAAACTTACACATGGTCAAAACATTCGTTTCTTTTTCTGCCAAAAACTCGGACAATAAACTTCCGAAATACCAGCAATTAATCAATTCCCTATTGCAAGATATCGAGATGGGGGAATTGAAACCTGGGGAACGATTGCCTTCCATTAACGAGGCATCCGAAGAATGTTATTTATCCCGCGATACCGTTGAGCGTGCTTACACGGAATTGCATAAAATGGGGGTCATCACATCCATTTTCCGCAAAGGATACTTCATTTCAAATTCGTCCATTAAGACCAAAACGAAGGTGCTTTTTTTGGTGGGTAAAATTACCAATACCAATAAAGAAATCTTCGATTCATTTTGCGAGTCTTTGGGCAAAAACGTCATGGTGGACATTTATACCTACCAATACAAGACGCGTCAATTTCAGGAAATCATGGCGCAGCAATTGGGCAACTACCATTACTACGTCATCATGCCGCATTTAATTGAAGAGGAGGAAGAGAACATTAAATGCTTGAAAAAGATTTCAGGTGATCGTTTGATTCTCTTAGACCAAAACTTCAATAGCATGTCCAATGCGCACGCAAGCATTACTTCTCAGCCTAAAACGGCTTTGAACTTTCACTTTTCAAACCAAATAAACCTGTTTAATAAATACCATTCGTTCAATTTAGTTGTTTCAGAGGAGGATTATTTCGATGCTGGATTAATTAATGGTTGCAGTGAATTCTGCGAGACGAATGGCTTGGAATTCCAAGTATTGGATGGCCTAGATCCAGAGGATGTACGTGTAGGTGAAATTTATTTCACTTTAGACGACAAAGACTTGGTGAAGGCTATCAAATACGGGGAAGCAAATGGTTTAACCGTGGGTGAAAACCTTGGACTCATCGCATTCAATGACTGTCACTTCAAGGAAATTGTAGCTGGCGGTATTACGGTATTATCGAATCAACCTACTTTATTGGGAGAAATGG
>CANHKE010000148.1 GCA_947461155.1 Cytophagaceae bacterium
CATCCAGGGCCCCGCTGCTTTGCTAGCCGGTAGCACCACGAATTTAGGCGCCAAAATACGACCAAACACCACCATAGGGGAAACATGCAAAGTGGGGGGCGAAATTAGCGCTTCCATTCTCTACCCCTATTCAAACAAATCGCATGATGGATTTTTAGGTAATTCAATCATCGGCTCCTTCTGTAACTGGGGGGCCATGAGCACCGTATCCAATGTCCGCAATGACCTGCAACCAGTTAACGTATATGATTATACGAAAAATAACATGCGCGAGACGCAGGTAAAATCGTTTGGTGTGCTGATGGGCGATTTCGTCACCACAGGCATTAGCACTAAATTCAATACAGGCACGGTGGTCAGTTGCCATTGCAACATTAGCGGCACCGATTTTTTACCCAAATTCATTCCCGCCTTTACTTGGGGAGAATTTCCCAAGCTAAGCACCTATCGTATGGAAGAGGCGAAACGCAGTGCAATTGCATGGATACACGCCAAAAACCAAGAAATTCCAGAAAATCTGGAATCGAACATGGAAGAGATTTGGAAAGCGGAAGCAAAAGACCGAAATTAGAGGATGCGTTTTCAGGATATTCCCGGACTTTCTACGACCAAAAAACAAATAAGCCAAGCGGTGTTAACGCAGCACATCGCGCATGCGCAGTTGTTTCATGGGCCTAATGGAGGCGCACAATTAGCCATGGCTTTGGCCTTTACCTCATTTTTATTCTGTACAGAAAAACAAGGGGACGATTCTTGTGGACAATGTCCCAGCTGCCAAAAAATACACCGCGGAGTACATCCAGACTTGGTTTTCATGTTCCCAACGGTAACAACCAAAAAAGTCAAAGAAGCCGAATCCGATGTGTTTTTGCCGGAATGGCGGAAATTTTTAATCGAATCGCCCTACCGAACGCTGCCCGACTGGTTAGCTGCCATGGGCGCAGAAGGAAATAAACAAGGCAACATTCCCGTGGAGGAAACACGGAAATTAATACCCAAAATCAGCCTAAAACCATTCGAAGCACCCTTTAAAGTCGTGCTCATTTGGCACCCTGAATCGCTGAATTTATCCTCTGGAAATGCCTTACTAAAAACACTCGAAGAGCCGCCAACCTCCACTTTGTTTTTACTGGTTTGCTCAGACGCACAAAAATTGCTGACTACCATTTTGTCACGCACCCAGCGCGTTTCCATACAAGCCGTAGACGAGGCAGACTTAGTTCAATTTTTAGTTAAAAAAGAAGGAATTGACGAAGAGCGCGCCCAAAATTTAGCCTATAGCGCCGAAGGAAACATCGCTTGGGCATTGGAAAAAGCAAAAACGGAAAACCTGAGCACATCGACCTGGTTTGCCGACTGGATGCGGGCTGTTTACAGCAAAAATCTAAGCAAATTGGCCGCTTTGGCAGATCAATACGATGCCTTACAGAAAGAAGAACAAAAAGGCTTGCTTGAATATGCACTGCATATTTTCAGACAATGCCTATATCAAATTGCAGAGGCACCTAGTTTGATCAAGGCCCTGGAAAAGGAAAAAGCGTTTATTGCCAACTTCTCTAAAACGTTGAATCGCGAAGCGATCGGCCTAATCAGTGAAAAATTATCGGAAGCCCATTATCATTTAGAGCGCAATGGTCGTGCCAAAATGATCCATCTCGACTTATCTTTGCAAATTATTCGAATTGCGAATGCAGCCAAAAAATAACATACGTATAGGAACGCGAAATTCCGCGCTAGCCTTAAGGCAAGCCAACCACATCGGTCAGTTGTTAGAAGCGGCGGGCATGTCCTATGAACTGGTTGCGATTAGTACCATTGGAGATAAAATCCTAGATCGTTCATTAGCCAAAATAGGCGCAAAAGGTGTTTTTACGGAGGAATTAGAAACGATGCTGCGTTCAGGTGACATTGACATCGCCCAACATTCTGCGAAGGACTTACCATCCACCTTAGCTACTGACCTCCCATTACTTGCATTCACGGAACGCGAAGCAGCTCATGATGTGGTTTTAAGTACGAACCCAGCCATTCGTTTAGGCCAAACGGCTTCTTTACGGATTGGTACATCTTCTACCCGTAGACGTGCATTTTTAGCGCATCATTTCCCACAGCACACAGCCGTGGAGATGCGGGGGAATTTGCAAACCAGACTTGAAAAATTAAAAAATGGAGATTGCGATGCGATGCTCCTAGCTTTTGCAGGGGTACATCGCATGGACATGGAAGCGTATATCGTTGAGCATTTACCCCTAGACACCTACGTCCCGGCCGTTGGCCAAGGAAGCGTCGCTATTCAATGTTCAACAACATTGGCTCCCGAAATACAAGCGCTCGTCCGCGAGGCTTGCAATCATGCGGATTCAGAACGCTGCATCCGAGCAGAACGTAGTTTATTGGCCCAACTCGATGGAGGGTGTAGTGTTCCGGTTTATGGACATGCCAAACTCGTGGATGGAGAAATCCAGCTACAAGCTGGGGTTCTTAGCTTATCTGGAGACATACAAATTGAATCGAGCGCGACAGGAAATGAACCTATTGCGATTGGAACTCAAGTCGCGAACGAATTAATCAAGCAAGGTGCCCAAACATTATTAAAAGAAATACGCGTGCAATTAGCTTCTCAATCATGAAAAAAACGATTTTAATCACGGGTGCGAATGGTCTTTTGGGACAAAAACTGGTTGAACTATTAGTTCAAGAGTCATCCGTAGATTTAATCGCGACAGCGCGGGGCGAAAACCGCTTGCCTGATACCGTGGGGTATCGCTATGTTTCATTAGATATCACACAGGCTGATGAAGTAGATTCTGTATTTGAAACCTACAAACCACAGGTGGTTATCCATACAGCAGCCATGACAAATGTGGATACGTGCGAGACCGATCAAACGGGTTGTGAATTATTAAATGTAACTGCGGTTTCTTACTTAATAGCCGCCTGCCAAAAACAGGATACCTTTTTATGCCATTTGTCTACCGACTTCATTTTTGATGGCGCCGATGGACCCTATACAGAAGAAGCAACGCCCAATCCCATCTCTATTTATGGAGCAAGCAAATTTCGTGCGGAAAAATTAATCGAAGCATCTTCGATTCGTTGGGCCATTGCTAGAACCGTTCTGGTTTTTGGGATCGTTGCCGATATGAGTCGGACAAACATCATCCTTTGGGTCAAAAAATCATTAGAAGAAGGTAAGCAGATTAATGTGGTGACGGATCAATTCCGTACGCCAACGCTCGCGGAAGATTTGGCGATTGGTTGCTGGTTAATTGCACAAAAAGAAGCGCAGGGAATATTCAATATTTCGGGGTCCGACTTCTTAACACCGTATGAGATGGCGGTTAAAACAGCGAAATTTTACGGATTGCCTACGGATTTAATCAAACAAGCAGATTCTTCTACCTTCTCTCAGCCGGCTAAACGTCCACCACGTACCGGATTTATACTTGACAAAGCGATTCGTGAATTAGGCTACCAACCACGCACCTTTGATGAAGGGATTGCGTTGATGTCGAAACAAGTGAAGTAAATTTATTCGATACTACTAGGCACTTGTGTAGCCACTTCTTTATTTTCTTCTTGTAAAGTTTCCCAAAGTAAGTCTTTCAATTCTTGAATACCTGATTGGGTAATGGATGAAATGAATACCAAAGGCAAGTCCTTCGGAAGACTTTCACGCATTTCTGCTTCCATTTCTGGGATGGATAAGTCCATCTTGGAAACGACTAAAACCCGACGTTTATGCAGCAATTCAGGGTTGAATTTAGTTAACTCTCCTACAAGTATTTCATATTCTTTCCCCCAGTTTTCCGTGTCGGAAGGGATTAAGAAACATAGAATGGAATTTCGCTCGATATGGCGTAAAAAACGTAATCCAAGCCCTTTTCCTTCAGCGGCGCCTTCAATGATTCCCGGAATATCAGCAACGACAAATGACTTATATTCGCGGTATGCGACTACGCCCAAATTGGGAACCAAGGTTGTAAAAGGGTAGTCGGCAATTTCCGGCTTTGCCGCAGACAAAACGGAAAGTAAGGTGGACTTACCGGCATTAGGAAAACCTACTAAACCGACATCCGCTAATACTTTTAATTCCATAACCACCCAACGATCCAAACCCGCTTCACCGGGTTGGGCGTGGCGCGGAGATTGGTTGGTCGATGATTTAAAATGCGTATTTCCTAAACCACCGCGACCACCTGGAAGTAATAATACCTTTTGGCCTTCTTCGGTTACCTCGGCTAAAAATTCATTAGTTTCTGCATCTTTGACGATGGTTCCTAAGGGAACTTCGACGTAAACATCTTCCCCTTCTAAACCAGACCGACGTCCGCCTTCGCCACCTTTACCGTTATCGGCGATAATGTGTTTTTGGAATTTCAGGTGTAATAAAGTCCAATGCTGTGCATTACCTACAATATATACGTGACCTCCGCGTCCTCCATCGCCACCATCAGGTCCACCTTTAGGCACGTGCTTTTCCCGGCGGAAATGCGACGAACCGCTTCCTCCACGTCCAGAACGCAGGTTGATTTTGACGTAATCGATGAAATTTGAAGTCATAATTTAGTTGTTAGTCAGTAATCAGTGGTCAGTAATCAGTCACTAGTCCGAAGGGAATAAGTCCGGAGTAAAGCTCTTTACTCTCTTATCTCTACTCTCTTATCTCTTCTCTCTACTCTCTACTCTCTTATCTCTACTCTATTATGGAAAGTATCTGCCCAAATATATCCTCAATCTCACCTACCCCATTAATCCCAGTAAACTTGCCTTGATTTTCGTAATAACCTGCTACCGGGGCTGTTTTCTCC
>CANHKE010000149.1 GCA_947461155.1 Cytophagaceae bacterium
CATTACACCCCAAGCGTCAAAAAGAACGTGGTTACAATCAAGCTGAGGTTATTGCGAATGGACTGAGTGCGGCATGGAATTTACCCGTGATTACCGGTGTCTTGACCCGAACAACGCTTTCGCATTCGCTCACAAGCCTAAACCGATCAGAACGCTACGAAGAACTCGAAAATGTATTTGAAGTGGTGAATCCTGAAAAAATCCGTGGATTCCATGTGTTGATCATTGATGATACACTGACCACTGGGGCAACGTTACTCGCTGCCGCACAAAAAATAAGGGCTGCCGGAGCGACAAAAGTTTCCTTCTTCGCACTGGCAGCCCTCAAATAAAATTACTTATTCGTACCCGCTGAAATCATCGCACAACGGAAACCAATCGTCGCCGTAGCTGAATCTTCATCTAAATAACGGCGTGTGCCAGGAGCTAGCCAATACGCGACATCCGCCCAAGAACCACCTTTGTACACACGAACTTTATTGGTAATCAACGAGTTTTGATTTTTACTATCGTAACGCGAAGCCTTATCATCTTTGTCTGACCGCCGAACCGGATTCAAATCATTGAAATCTTGGAACGACAACGGACGATACAAATCTTGTACCCACTCATTAACGTTACCCGCCATTTGATATAAACCAAAGTCGTTCGGTGAATATTTGTAAATCTCCGCCGTAATTATCGCGCCATCATTTGACTTTCCTGCTATACCTGCATAGTCACCGCGACCGCGTTTGAAATTGGCCAACATATTTCCACGAGCTTTTCCGGTAGCCTCACGTAAAGACGGGCCATCCCATGGATAGATCCGTTGGTTTACCTGATTTTCATCTTGTTGCTGTGTTCCAATCATCGCCTTCGCCGCATATTCCCATTCTGCCTCCGTAGGTAGTCGGTAAGAAGGCAACACACGTCCTGATTCAATCGTTAGTCGAGCTGGTGCCGCCGCTCGCGTCGTAGCCGAAGCTGTAGTCGCCGCTGCTGCCGTACCCTTTTTCGGCTTTTTCTCTTTCGCTTCCGGAACCGCTGCTAAATTATTATTCACTGCCGCCGTTCTCCACACACAATAATCGGTTGCTTGTTTCCAAGAAACCCCTACAACCGGGTACATACGGAAACCAGGAAAACGCAAATATTGCTCCACATATGGATCATTGAACGCTAAATCGTTACGCCAAACCGTTGTATCCGGCAAAGCAGATTCATAAAAATCTTGCGTTGAATCACGTTTCACCGCATCTAAATATTCCAGATAATGGACGTTTGCGATTTCCGTTTCATCCATGTAAAAGGATTGTACCGAAACAGTACGCTCAATATTATCATGAATCCCCAAGATATCTTCTTCCAAAGAACCCATCGTGAAACGACCGCCCTCGATAAACACCAAGTTCGGTCCCGTCAATTGTCCCGTAAATTTTTTGTCAACTTGAAAGCCACCCTTTTGATTATACGCTAAACCTGTAGCTGTAGAGGCATTTCCAATATTGATGCTGTTAGGTTTTCCGCCTGAAAGGCCAGAAAGTCCACCTTTTAATCCACTCTTCAACCCATTCGGACATGAAGTCAGTAGAAATAAGCTAGCGCAAAGGCTAAGTGCAATTTTTAATTTCGCAATCATTTAGATTCTTTTTCGTAAGAATTTGAAAAGCAAAGGTATGAAAATCAAACAAAATGCTCAATGCTATCCCAAAATATCCACTAAAATAGTATTTAATTCTGGGATCGTACTCACTTTATCAAGCTGCAAGATCATTTTACCCGATTTTTCCCGCAATTGACATTGTCCTTTTTTCGCATTTACATACTGAATTACGCGGACCACAATGTCTTGTGGAATATCTGTTGAAACGAAATACAGCTTCAACATATTGTTCTTTAATAATATTTTTTCTACCCGCAATACCTGAGCCTTCCAGCGGCACCGCACTAATTCCGTCATGTCGCGAACCTCATTGGGCATCTGTCCAAACCGATCCTCCATCTCCGACACGAACAAACGCAATTCCGCTTCATTTTCCAGCTCATCCAAGCGCGTATACAATGCCAAACGCTCCGATATACTCTGCACATATTCCTCCGGAATCAACACACGCATATCGGTTTGAATTTGACAATCCACGGTTAATGCCTCCGCTATTTGCGCTAAATCCGTTTCAAATAAGGCCCGGAATTCCGTTTCCTTCAACTCCTGAACGGCTTCATCCAAAATTTTATGGTACATATCGTAGCCCAAATCATTGATAAATCCACTCTGCTCCGCACCCAATAAATTCCCGGCCCCACGAATATCCAAATCCCGCATCGCCACTTTAATCCCATCCCCTAAATCAGAAAATTCCTCCAACGCACTCAAACGCTTCCGCGCATCACTTGTCAAATTCGCCAGCGATGGCGTAACTAAATAACAATAAGCCTTTTTGTTCGACCGTCCGACGCGACCACGCATTTGGTGTAAGTCCGACAAGCCAAAGTGATTGGCATTAATAATGTAAATGGTATTTGCATTCGGAATATCTAAGCCCGATTCGATGATGTTCGTTGCGACCAAGACATCGTAATTTCCTTCGATGAAGTCCATCATGATTTTCTCCAATTTGTCACCTTCCATTTGTCCATGCGCGACACCAATTTTCGCATCTGGTACCAAACGCAAAATGCGGTTCGCTGTACTTTCCAGCTCATTAATCCGATTGTGTACCACAAAAACCTGCCCCCCCCGAGCTAATTCTTCCCTCACGCCATCGCGTAAAAGTTCGTCGGTCATAACGACCAGTTTTGTTTCGACGGGTTGGCGATTCGGCGGAGGAGTCGCAATGATGGACAAATCCCGTGCGCCCATCAGCGAGAAATGTAACGTGCGTGGAATCGGCGTCGCGGTTAGGGTCAGCACATCTACATCCACGCGCATTTCTTTGAGTCGGTCTTTAACTTTCACCCCAAATTTCTGTTCCTCATCAATAATCATGAGGCCCAAATTTTTGAATTGAACATCTTTATTCACCAATCGGTGAGTGCCGATTAATATATCTGTTTGGCCATTCGCGACGCGCGCTAATGTTTCCTTGATCTGTTTCGCAGATTTAAAGCGATTCACGTATTCTACTTTACACGGAAATGCGGCGAGACGATCATGAAAGGTACGGTAATGCTGCATCGCCAATACCGTTGTAGGCACTAAAACCGCCACTTGCTTTGAGTCCGCCACGGCTTTGAAGGCCGCCCGAATCGCAATTTCCGTTTTTCCAAATCCCACATCACCACAAACCAAGCGGTCCATCGGATGCGGTTTCTCCATATCTACCTTCACATCTGCCGTCGCTTTTGCTTGATCCGGCGTGTCCTCATATATGAAAGAAGATTCAAGTTCAGCCTGCAAATAGGTGTCGCGCGAAAAGGCGAAACCAGGCGCATTTTTTCGTTTGGCATACAAGGAAATGAGCTCCTTGGCGATATCCTTTACCTGCTTTTTAACGCGTGATTTTTTATTGTCCCATTCCGGCGAGCCTAATTTTGACATCGAGGGAGGCGCACCTTCCTTGCCCGAATACTTCGAAATCTTATGCAGGGAATGAATGGAAACCGAAAGCACATCGTCGTCGCGGTAAATCAAACGGATTACCTCCTGTTCGCCGTTCGACGTATCGATCAAATTTAGTCCCGCAAAACGGCCTATCCCGTAATCCACGTGGGTGACAAAATCCCCCACTTGTAGCGAACGCAATTCTTTTAGCGTTAATGCCTTACTTTTCGAGAATTTATTTTTCTCTTTAAAGCGGTGAAAACGGTCAAATAACTGATGGTCTGGATAAAAGGCCACCTGCGTTTGCATATCAATAAATCCCTCGCGCAACGAAATTTGCAAGGGTTTAAATTGAATGCTGGTATTAATTTCGTTGAAAATCACATCGAGCCGCTCCAGCTGGCGAGGTGATTCCGAACAGATGATATTTTGAATTCCTGCCGTTTGGTTGTCCAAAAGCGCGGCCGCCAAACGCTCAAAGTCCTTTTGAAAGGCACCTGGATTTTTGGCGGGGTACGCAATGACTTGCGCTTGTTTCAGGTGCGCCCGCTTCCCAAATTCCACACAAACAAAATCCTGCAATTGTTTTTTCGTGGATTTGATCGTTTCCCAGCGCTCCTCTGGTTTGTTTAATAGATTGATGTCGGAATTATTGCTGGCCTCATAAGCCGCTTGACCTTTTTCGAAATAGTGTTCGATCACATCAAGTAAAATGCTTTGGTCCTTGATCCAAATTTTGGTGTTTGCAGGCAAGAACGTAAAAAAAGATTCGCGCGTTTCTTGCACCAATTTCGTTTGGACGTCCGGGATGAGGTGCATGGCGGACACCGACTGAATCGATAGCTGGGTTTCCGGGTGAAATGTCCGAATACTATCGACCTCATCACCAAAAAAATCGATGCGGTACGGGTATTCCGCAGCATAGGAAAATACGTCGAGGATACCCCCGCGAACGGAATATTGACCCGCTTCATATACGAAGTCTGTCCGCTCGAAGTCGTATTCATTTAGCGTTTCCGCCACAAAGTTTCGATCGATCTTGTCGCCAACCCGAATCGAAAGCGTATTCTTCACTAACGATTTCCGATTGATGACTTTTTCCGTCATGGCCTCGGGGTAGGAGACGATTGCCAACGACTGTCCTGCGTAGTTACTCAGGACATTGAGCACTTCCGCGCGCATGAGCACATTGGCATTATCTACTTCCTCCCACACATATGGTTTTTTGTGCGACATAGGGAAAAGAATTACCGCCGCGTCGCCTAACAGCGATTGCAAGTCA
>CANHKE010000150.1 GCA_947461155.1 Cytophagaceae bacterium
TCGATCGCAACTTCATAGCGTACGAGCAAACCGCCCGCTCGAGGATAAATATCCACGCGTGCGCGGGTCGCAGGGTTAATTAAGGAGATTAGGTTTTCGTTTTGTTCGATGTTCATTGCCAAATCGTTTTTTCTTCAATGCCCATGCCATATAGGGCAAAATCATATTTCACAGGATCCGTGGGGTCTAATTGCCGCAATGAATCCGTTAATTCCAATGCCTTGTTCCAATTCGCGGGTCCAGGTGCGACAAGTTGTAGACTTTCTGCCGTACGCTGCGCATGCACATCCAAAGGACAAACGAGCTGGGATGGTCGAATATTGTTCCAGATACCAAAGTCCACACCATGTGCATCTTTTCGCACCATCCACCTCAAAAACATGCAAATTCGTTTACAGGCTGATTTTTTAAAAGGTGCGGCAATGTGTTTTTGTGTCCGAATGGGGGCAAATTCATCCGCAAAAAAATGGGTGTAAAAACGATTGATGGATGCTTCTATCGTCTGTTCATCCGGATTATAGGCGTGACTAAATGCGGTCTCGAGACTTGAATCAGATTGGAAATGGCGTTTGAAAAATTGAATAAAATACAAGGTATCCGTGTAATTAAAAGTACGGTGTTTAAAGGTTTCAAATCGCTTTAAATCTTGTTCTTGATGACCTTTGATAA
The DNA here is from genome assembly GCA_947461155.1 of Cytophagaceae bacterium. Lineage (GTDB taxonomy): Bacteria > Bacteroidota > Bacteroidia > Cytophagales > Spirosomataceae > Aquirufa. The sequence continues at coordinate 670 of CANHKE010000150.1, forward strand.
ATTCATAAGGCGCTCCATCAAATAAATGAATTAATTCGTTTGCCTTTGAAATGATGGTTTTCCGTTGGCCCCAGGCCAACATCGCCACCCAGAAGCCCATGATTTCAATGTCTTGTTTTTGACTAAATCCGTGCGGAATCAGAATGGGATCATGCTCAATGAAGCGAGTATGATTAAAAAATGCGTATTTGGAATCCAAGAGTTTTTGGACGTGTTGCTCCATCTGGCTTATTTATTTCCGAAAAATGCCATGATACGGGAAGGAAGCGAAAGCACCCAAACGAGGACAGTTACTGTTGCGGAAAAGGCAGCTATAAATGGGTAAGAGAGAATGAATAATACCTCGAATGCCACCGTTCCGGCTGTAATGGGTCTTTTGCGTTTGGCCATTATTGAACTAAATAACTGATTTCTGCACGAATGCGTTTGTCGATTGCATTTAAGCGCTCAAACGCTTTGGGAGATAATTTGATGATTAATTTGCTGTCTGAACTCGGTAAACGACCGATTACTTTCACCCAGATGCTTTGATTATTCGCTAGGTTTTTCACTAAAACCAAGGTACCAATTGGAGCGGATTTATGCAGCGCCAAGTATTTTCCCGAATTATCTGGAACATCAATTAATTCAGCGATTCCCGTTTCGATGGTCTTACGTAAACCTTCATTATTGCTGATGTCCGCTTCCGTTTTTACAGGTTCTGTGGTTTTTACAGGGAGTAAGGTAGATTTATCAACGGACGCTGGTGCCGATATTTGAAGGCGTTGGCCTTCTTTCAATACATCAGATGTTAAATTATTCCACTTGCGCAATTCCGCCATCGTGACTTTATACAAATTCGCGACGGTTAATAAACTTTGTTTTGCGGCAACCAAGTGAATTCCAGAGGTGTATGTTTGCTTTTCTTCTGGCGCTTTTTCCACGGCTTTGGCAACGGAAAGTAGTGTATTGGTACTCTCGTCCAAATAATGCACCGGGATGAACACAATTTCACCCGAATTAACCGGAATGCTGATTTCAGGATTGACTTGCTTGAATTCGGACAGCGATAAGTTGTATTTCTTTAAAATCGAAAACAAGGTTTGCTTATTTCCCACTTTATAAACGATGTACGTTTTATTGCTTTCTTTTTTGAGTCCTAGCGAATCGAGGGAAGTTGCATGCGATGTCATAGCAAACCCGAAAACCATTAAAAAGAGTAGTTTAAATGTGCGCATAGATCACTAATTCATGTTTGTCTCGTATGTATACCAAATGTCCATTTACAATTTGAAACGTGTGAAAGCCAATTTTGTCACCTTCTGCTAACGTTTCTTCAAAGCAAGTCTGGAAATCAAAAGAACAAATACGCAATCGATTTTTCCAGCCCTTATCGTAAAGATAATAAGAAAATATTAGCTTATCTGTACCTTCCCAGTAATCGATTCCCTTCGCGATGGATTCTCCAAATTTTTGCTTAAAAAGTGCCTGAAAGGCCTCAAGTCCCGGTTGGCTTTCTTCAAAATGCTGCGGAGATTCAAAGGTAACTCCCTGCCAATCATGGGATTGAATCGGCTCATAAACACCCGTTTGTAAATTGATGTCCCCCTTCGCCGTCCGTAAATACATTCCTTCTAATGCTAACCAGCTCGTTAATTCAATCCGATAAACGCGTTGGCCTTTTTCCAATTCATATCCCTCAATTGCCTCAATACCCGGATTTTTACCCGTATGCAAACAAAGAAAAACAGCGATGTTATTGATGCCTACGAGCCAGTTTTTGGGCTTATTTGCCTCTGCTGGAAATGAGATTTCACGGCTAATAAATGTATTTAAATCCAACTGGTGCCACCGGCACACATCTCCCTCGCGCGTTTCGACCCAGCATTTCGGATGCTGCGCATCACCGAAATAGCCGGTGCTCCAAATATTCCCTGAAAAAGTATGTGTATATATTTTTTCCACCTTTGTCCCACGGATTCCCCGTAAATTATGTGCAAATTTGGTGAAAATATTCGCATAAACGCTTTAAATCAAATGATGCAAGGTAAAAAAGTTGTAGCCGTTATCCCCGCCCGTTATGCTTCAACGCGATTTCCTGGGAAACCTTTGGTGGATATTGGTGGTAAATCGATGATCCAACGGACATTTGAGCGCGTGTCTGCCGCGCCTGGCTGGCATCGCATTGTGATTGCAACAGATGATGCGCGGATTCAAGATGCTGCTTTGGCATTTGGAGCGGAAGTGATGATGACACGCGAAGATCACGTTTCGGGAACGGACCGTTGTGCAGAAGTGATGGAGAAATTAGGTGAGGCCGTTGATTACATTGTGAACATTCAAGGGGATGAACCATTTATTGAGCCTGCGCAATTGATTGAATTAGCCGCTGGATTTGCGACCAACGCGCCCATTTTGACCTTAATCAAACGTGTGGAGGACGAAAACACACTGTTTTCGATCAACTCCCCCAAAGTAGTTATTAACGAGCAAGGCCATGCCTTGTATTTTTCACGTCAAACGATTCCGTTTTTGCGTGGCGTGGCGCAGGAGGATTGGTTAGGCCAGCATGATTTTTATAAACACATAGGATTGTACGCTTATCGAGCCGATATTTTGCGTGAATTAAGCCAATTAAAACCCTCTTTTTTAGAAATGGCCGAGTCCCTAGAGCAGTTGCGCTGGTTGGAAAAAGGCTATGTCATTCAAACAATCCAAACCGAATATGAAACGATTGGGATAGATAGTCCTGCGGATTTGGAAAAAATCAAAAAAATGGGCTTGCTAGGCGCCTAATTCTTTCCTCAATTGCCTCTATTTTGGTATCTTTGCAGGATTATGCAGAAGCCATCTATTTACGAACAATTGCGCCACCGGATTCTGGTTCTGGACGGTGCGATGGGTTCTTTGATTCAAGAATATAAATTATCGGACGCCGATTACCGAGGCGAGCGTTTTAAGAATTTTCCACACGAGGTGAAGGGTAATAACGACTTATTGTCGATTACGCGTCCAGATGTCATCAAGGAGATTCATGCGAAGTACTTTGCTGCCGGGGCGGATATTGCCGAAACAAACACATTCTCAGGTACTTCCATTGCGATGGCAGATTACCACATGGAGGATTTGGTCTATGAACTAAATTTCGAATCTGCTAAAATTGCCCGCGAGGTAGCCGATGAATTTACGGCACAAAATCCCGCAAAACCACGCTATGTGGCAGGTTCTATTGGACCTACAAATCGGACCTTATCGCTTTCGCCAGACGTAAATGATCCCGGTTTTCGTGCTGTGACGTTTGATGAATTAGTAGAAGCCTACACGGAGCAAGTACGTGGTTTGGCAGATGGCGGAGCTGATTTATTGTTGGTAGAAACGGTTTTCGATACCCTCAACGCAAAAGCAGCGCTTTTTGCCATCGATCAATATTTTAAATCCAATCCGTCAAAAACCTATTTGCCGGTCATGGTTTCTGGGACGATTACCGATGCCTCGGGTCGTACCTTATCGGGTCAAACAACAGAAGCATTTTTGACCTCTATTTCCCACATGCCATTGTTGTCAGTGGGACTAAACTGTGCCTTAGGTGCAGATTTAATGCGTCCTTACGTCAAAACCTTACACGATAAATCGCCATTTTTAGTTTCTGCGCACCCGAATGCGGGTTTGCCGAACGAAATGGGTGAATACGATCAATCGCCGGAGCAAATGGCGGAAGTGATTGAAGATTTCTTGCAACATGGTTTTGTCAATATCATTGGTGGATGTTGTGGTACAACACCCGCGCACATTCAGGCGATTGCGGAGGTGGCGGCAAAGTATAAACCCCACGTGATTCCTGAAGATTCGCAAAATCAAAAGCTTTCGGGTTTAGAGCCGCTTGAAATTACGGAATTGACGAATTTTGTCAACATTGGTGAACGTTGTAATGTGACGGGTTCTAAGAAATTTGCGCGCTTAATTCGGGAGGAAAATTTTGAAGAAGCGATTGCAGTTGCACGTGAACAAGTAGATGGGGGTGCCCAGATTTTGGACATCAACATGGATGAGGGGATGATTGATGGTGTCAAAATGATGCCGCAATTCTTGAATTTATTAATGGCTGAGCCGGATATTGCGCGCTTGCCGATCATGATTGACTCCTCGAAATGGGAA
>CANHKE010000151.1 GCA_947461155.1 Cytophagaceae bacterium
GGCATATTTTTATTTGTCAGCGCATTGATGTTAAGCCCATTAACCATCTTTTTAGTCCTGCTCATCATCGCGGCTATTTTGGTTTTATTGATGCCTATTTATCTCCAACGGATGTGGCAAACCTATGTAAAATTGGCCTTAGGCATTTCGGTGATTATGACATTAGCGATGCTGGTGGAATGGGTAGTGAATCATGTATTAAAAGAGCACCAGCGAAACCGAATTAAAGTATTATTAGATCCCGATTTTGACCCACGTGGATTAGGGTACCAAGTAACGCAATCCAAAATCGCCATCGGATCGGGAGGCTTTTGGGGGAAAGGCTATTTAGGTGGTACGCAAACGAAGTTTGATTTTGTGCCTGAGCAGAGCACCGACTTCATTTTCTGTACCATCGGGGAGGAATTTGGATTCCTGGGGGTGGCGGTAGTGGTTATTTTATTTATGGTCTTTTTGTGGCGTTTGATGTATTTGGCAGATTTGCAACGCTCCCGGTTTGCGCGCGCTTACGGGTTTGGTGTTGTCGGAATTCTCTTTTTTCACTTTTTAGTTAATATCGGAATGACCATCGGCTTGATGCCGATCATGGGTATTCCGCTTCCATTTTTTAGTTATGGGGGCTCATCTTTATGGTCATTTACGATATTGCTTTTTATCTTTTTAAAATTAGACTCTCACCGGTCAGATATGCTCTCGCGATAGTATGGAAAATGAACAAATTTCTAGCAAAGCAAAAATGCTTATTGCCGTAGCCGCACTCGGCTATTTTGTGGATGTGTACGATTTAATCCTATTTTCAGTTGTGCGTAACCCAAGCTTAATGAGCTTAGGTTTACGTGGTGACGAGCTGCTCAACCAAGGCTTAAACTTGATGAATGTCCAAATGGGCGGCATGCTCATCGGTGGCATTTTGTGGGGTATTTATGGCGATAAAAAAGGTCGGAAATCAGTTTTATTCGGTTCGATTTTGATGTATTCAGTTGCAAATGCGTTAAACGGTTTTGTTACGGATTTGAATACCTATGCAATGTTGCGATTTGTGGCTGGGATTGGTCTAGCCGGTGAATTAGGGGCAGGAATCACCTTGGTGAATGAGACACTTCCTCCTTCCAAGCGCGGGATTGGTACCCTGATTATTGCGGGTGTGGGAGCAGCTGGGGCTGTTTTTGCGCCGATCATCGCTGGTTTAAGTCCAGACCCAGAATGGTGGCGGACCTGTTATTTTATTGGCGGTGGCATGGGCTTGGCTTTGTTATTATTGCGTCTGGGGACTTTTGAGTCTTCCATGTATGCGGAAATGGATGCAGGGGTGAAAAAGGGAAATTTTTTGCAATTGTTTTCTTCGGCGGCCATTTTTAAAAAATACCTCTTTTGCATCTTAATGGGTTTACCGATCTGGTACATCATTGGTATCTTGGTTTTTTCGGCTCCCGAAATTTCTAAATTGATCGGTATCGATGGCAAGGTAAGTGGCGGGGATGCAATTATGTTTTGTTACCTGGGCTTGGCGATTGGAGACTTTGCCTCCGGGGCACTTAGCCAATGGCTGAAGAGTCGGGGGAAAGCCGTTTTAACCTACCTATTTATCGCGGTGGGTATCTGTATCTATTATTTATTTGGGATGTCCCATATTACGACAACCCACGCCTACATCATGATTACTTTATTGGGCTTTTTTGGGGGATATTGGGCGGTATTCTTAACTTTTTCTTCGGAGCAATTCGGTACCAATGTGCGGATGACCGTCACGACCACCGTGCCAAATTTCGTTCGCGGTGCTTTGATTCCCATCTCCCTATTATTTAAATCACTTATTCCTAGTGTGGGCTTGATTCAAGCCGCAGCGTACGTTGGGATTTTGTGTTTTGCATTAGCGATCTATTCCGTTTCTCAACTGAAGGAAACCTTTGGTAAATCCTTAGACTACGTCGAATAATGGCTTTAATCTCCAAAAAGAAAATACTTTATCGGATCAACAATCAGTTGCGGCGGTATTTGCATAAATACAACCGTGAGCATGAGATGAATATTTCCTATCAGGATTTATTGCGCTATGATAATGCGATTGTGCTCTACGATAAAAATGGGGCTGATACGCTTTGGGAGACGGTGTTTTATTCTCCGGCCGACCAGCCTGAAGTCTACGAGGCGCTGAAACATATTTATGCGGATTTAAAGACGGATGGGAATGAAGAAGTGATTAAGCACTTAGTCATTGATCGCGTGGATTATTGTACCTACGGAAATACACACCCTTTTCGGATTCGAATTGTGAATCGAGTGAATGATAATTTTGATTATTTCTACATCAAAATTGCGGATGCTTCGCGGGTTTATGGGCTTGAATTAGAGCATATTTTATCGCCGAATCGAATCAATTACGTGACCTACGATAATACCTTGGTCGAGGAGCACATTGCCGGAATTCCAGGTTATACATTTTTAAAGCAAGATCTCGAAACGGAATTGGAATCGCCCATTCGTTTGGCCAAAGAGTTTGTCAAGTTTAATGAGCGTTGCCTTGTTCAATTATTAGGCGATATGCATAGTGCCAATTTTGTCGTGATTACGAATCCTGATTTTGAGGAAATCTATTACCGGATTCGGCCGATTGACTTTGACCAACAGTGTTTTGAAGGAAAACGATCGGTATACATGCCGCAGTACTTCAAGCAGAACAATGCCTTGATTGAGTTAGGGATGAAATACATGACACCGGAATCGGTATGGCAGTATCAAATCGAAGAGCGTTCGATGATTGCGAGCCGATTAAAATCTGAAAGCCAGCGTGTTTCCGATTTAATGACGGTCATGGCGAAGGACGAAATTGCGCCACAAGAAAATGTAGATCAGCTGAAAAGTGAATTAGCCAAACACTATGACGATCCGCGATTCTTGCAATGCAAGACGATGGGAGAGATTGTTTGGAATAGTTTGGATTTAGTGATGCGTCACTAATTATTGCTTCAGTGTCCCGTAAGCCATAAAACAGAATCCGGTGATATAGGCCAATCCTCCAATCGGCGCAATCATTCCCCAAAACGTATTTTGTGTGATGCAGATCAAATAAAGCGATCCTGGAAAAATCAAGCTGCCGCTGAAAATCAAATACCCCGCCGATTTTAACAATCGGTTCGACACCTGAATCTGCCAAACGCCCAAGAGTATCAAAGTTAAACCGCCATACATTTGGTATTGAGCAGCCGTTTCGAACGTATCTAGGCGGTTAATCGCGCGTAGATAGTCTTTCCACGCATGTGCGCCAAACGCGCCAATGGCAACGGATAAACCTGCCATAATCGAACCGGTAAATAGGGAGAATTTTTTCATATATCGGGATAAAAAAAAGGCCCTGTTCCCAAGGCCTTTTCGTTAAGATGCTAATGAAACCTTCAAGTCATTGAGTTTCCGTTTGATGGAATCGTCTACTTGTTGGTCGCCTACGCGAAGCACAAATCCGCCAATCAGGCTTTCGTCAATTTTTTCAATAAGTTCTACATCTTTACCTTGAGATGTTTTGACGATTGAAATAATTTGTTTTTTCTGATCTGCTGTTAAGGCACTTGCGCTGGAAACCTCGGCTTTGATGATTCCTTTAAACGCTTTGTATTGATTAACGAAGGCAGTTGCAATCGCAGGTAATAACATTTCTCTGTTTTTGTTCGTAATGATTTCAAAAATCGAGAAGGTCACCGGATTGAAATTCGCTTTAAATAACTTAGTTAGGATCGTTAATTTCGTATGGTGCTTGATGATGGGGCTTTTCATTGCTGAAACTAATTCGTGACTCGCGTCACATGTTTCTTGAAAGCTCTGCATATCCGCATATACGGCATCCACAACCTTTTTCTCCACGGCTAAGTCGAGTAAAGATTTGGCATAACGATGGGCTACGATTAATTCAGACATGGTTGTCGGTTAATATTAGATTTTAACATCAGCAATCCACTCAGAAACTAATTTCTCTTGAGCTGCTTTGTCTTTCAATTGGTTCTTCAATACTTTTTCAGCCAAGTCTAAAGATAAACTGGCTGCTTCTTTACGAATGGACGCGACAGCGGCTACTTTCTCTTGTTCGAAAGCAACACGCGCTTTTTCAATTTCTTGATTCGCGGCTGTTTGTGCATCTAATTTCGCTTGCGCGATCATCGCATCAGCTGCTTCTTTTGCTTGTTTGATTAAGCCATCACGTTCGGCACGTGCGGAAGCAATTAATTGTTCGTTGCCAGCTTTCAACTCAGCCATTTCAGCACGTGTTGTTTCTGACAATTTGATCGCTTCGTCGATGGATTGCTCACGCTCGGCTAACGATTGAATGATGGGTTTCCAAGCAAATTTGGCTAAAAGGAAAAATAGAATTCCAAAGACAAGTAATTGCCAGAAGATAAGTCCAAAGTCTGGGGTGATTAACTCCATGATATATAAATATTTACAGTATTTCGTTTTAAAAACGCAATTTGGTGCCTAATGCGATCCAAATTGCGTTTCAAATGTTTTGAGTAAGGATTCCAGGGCTAACCCCTCGGATTACTCGATTGGTTTCTTATTTCAAAGTTACCAATAGACAAATTACAGCAGCGAATAACGCAACCGCCTCAACGAAGGCAGCAACGATCAACATCGCACCCTGAATTTTTCCAGAAGCTTCTGGTTGGCGAGCGATCGCTTCCATAGCAGAACCACCGATACGACCGATACCCATTCCAGCTCCTAAAGCAGCTAAACCAGCACCAATACCTGCAAGACCAAGACCTACAGAAACTTCTAATAAAATCGA
>CANHKE010000152.1 GCA_947461155.1 Cytophagaceae bacterium
AATCAACCAAGGATATATGTCCATGCTTTTAGGCTTGGTATTAGTCATTGTGTTCATGGTAGGTTATTACGGAACTCCAGGTTGGATGGCTAATTTGTCGTTGTTCTTCAACTTGTTTTTCATTGCAGGTGTATTGGTACAAATCCAAGCTGCTTTGACTTTGCCAGGTATCGCGGGTATCGTGTTAACATTAGGTATGGCAGTAGATGCTAACGTACTAATCAACGAACGTATTCGTGAAGAATTACACGCAGGGAAAGGCTTGTTGGACGCAATCAGCGTCGGTTACGAGAAAGCATTAAGTGCGATTTTGGATGGTAACATTACCACGGTTTTAGTGGGTGTGATTTTGATCATCTTCGGTTCGGGTTCGGTAAAAGGATTCGGGGTCACACTTTGTATCGGTTTGGTTACGTCGGTATTTACAGCGGTTTACATCTCACACTTATTAGTTGAGTGGATGGCTAAGCGTGCTATTAAAGCTGGCAAAGAGAAAGAAATGACGTTTGAGACATTTATCTCACGTGATTTGTTTAAAGGCATGAACTTCGATTTCATTGGAAAGCGTAAATATTCATACTGGTTCTCTTGGTTGTTAATCGCAGCTGGAGCAATCGTCGTGATTATGCAAGGTGGATTTAACTTAGGCGTTGACTTTAAAGGTGGTCGTTCTTACGTAGTTGAGTTTAATCAAGCGGTGCCAACGGACAAAGTGAAAGAAGCTTTGGCGGATGATTTTGGTGGAAAAGGTGTGGAGGTTAAAACCTTCAATGGCGATACCAAATTAAAAGTAACAACTTCGTACTTAGTGGAAGATGAGTCGATTACGGCGAATCAAACGGTTCGTACGGCATTGGAAACAGGATTGAAAGATTTCGCTTCTGCTTCTCCAAAAATCGTTTCTGAGTCGAAAGTTGGCGCAACAGTAGCGGATGATATTTTGATGCAATCATTTGTGTCGATTTTCTATGCCTTGATCGCCATCTTTATCTACATCTTGATTCGTTTCCGTAAATGGCAATATTCATTGGGCGGTATTGTAGCCTTGTTACACGATACCTTGGTGGTATTGGGTATGGTGGGTATCGTTCGTTTATTTGGTTTCGAATTAGAAGTTGACCAAGTATTCATCGCTGCGGTATTGACTGTTATTGGTTATTCCATTAACGATACGGTGGTTGTATTTGACCGTATTCGTGAGGAGATTGGTGTGAATCCAGACTTGGGTAATAAGGCCTTGATGATCAAAACGATCAATGAGTCCATTAACCATACGATGTCACGTACGGTCATGACAGCGACAACGGTATTCTTAGTGGTAACGGTGTTGTTAGTCTTCGGTGGCGACGTGTTACGTGGATTCTCATTTGCGATGTTTGTCGGGGTTGTTTTTGGAGCTTATTCTTCTATTTTTGTAGCGGCGCCAATCGTAATCGACTTCGGAACATCTTCTAAATCAAAGAAATAAGTTCTTATGCCGGTTGCTCGAAAGGGTGACCGGCATTTATATATTTCAACAAATTAATCAACTATGAACAACAGTATCTGGAGAAAGAAACCCATGCACATGTTTGAGCAAGACATGCAAAAAAGTGAGCTCAAGCGCGTATTAGGTAAATGGAGTTTAACTGCAATCGGTATCGGAGCGATTATCGGTGGTGGTGTTTTTGTATTAACAGGAACTGCAGCACATTATCATGCAGGTCCGGCTTTGGCCCTTTCATTCATTATTGCGGGTATCGGCTGTATTTTTGCAGCACTTTGTTATGCGGAATTTGCGGCGATGTTGCCAGTAGAAGGTAGTGCGTATGCATATGCGTATGGAACGGTAGGTGAATTGTTCGCTTGGATTATTGGTTGGGGCCTAATTCTAGAATATGCTATGGGTGCCATGACCGTTGCGGTGTCCTGGTCGGGTTATTTCAATAAGCTCCTGCATCTCTTTGGGATCCATTTGCCTGCGAATTTAACCAATGATCCGGTATCGTTTGGTGGTGCGGCAGTTAATTTACCAGCCTTGGTTATTGTTTGGTTTGTGACCTGGATCTTGGTGAAAGGGATTAAAGAGGCGGCAAGTGCCAATAACATGATTGTTATTTTGAAGGTAGCCGTGATTTTATTCGTGATCATTATGGGTGCGTTTTACATCGATGTGGCTAACTGGACTCCGTTTATTCCGGAGGAAACATTGGTTGAGCATGAAAGTGGAGAAATGTTACCGGCATACGGTTGGGGTGGTATCATCTCAGGCGCTTCTGCGATTTTCTTCGCGTACATTGGATTTGATGCGGTTTCGACGCAAGCGGGCGAGGCGATCAATCCAAAGAAAGATATGCCATTTGCCATTATCGCTTCGTTATTGATTTGTACCGTTTTGTACATCGCGGTTTCGTTAGTATTAACGGGTATGATCAATTATAAAAACATTACAGGAGATGCGTTGAAAGCGCCAGTAGCATATGCATTTGATGTGGCTGGACAGCCTTGGGCAGTATTCGTGATTACGGCAGCTGCAACAGCTGGTTTGCTTTCAGTTATGTTAGTCATGATGTTAGGCCAAACACGTGTATTCCTAGGCATGGCGAAAGATGGTTTATTGCCAAAGTTCTTTGCGGAGATTCACCCAACGTTCAAAACACCTTGGAAGTCGACAATTTTGGTTGGCGCAGTCGTGTCTATCGTAGCAGGTTTTACCCCAATTTCATTATTGGGTGACATGACTAGTTTCGGTACTTTGTTTGCCTTTACGATGGTTTGTTTAGCGGTATGGATTTTACGTTTCCGTGATCCCAATCGCGATCGTCCATTTAAGGTTTCGGGTTTGAATATCGTGGCTCCTTTGGGAATCCTGGTCAATACATTTTTGATTTTGAATTTAGGTCGGACAGCACAAGTTTTCGCATTAGCGTGGTTGGTGTTCGGTTTGGTTGTCTACTTCTTGTATGGCCGACCGAAGTCGCACTTGAATACGAGAGAGTAATGGAAAAGCCCCTGAATCAGGGGCTTTTTTTATGACCCCCAGACTAAAGTCTGGGGTTATTTATATCCCTAGGCTTCAGCCTAGGGATTCCTACCGCAGGCTGTGAGGCGATTCTGGAAGGTTTGCCAAAGAGCTATTTTTGGCGTATTTTTGCACCTTGATTTATCATTATGCAAAAGATTGACGCGGAAATTGCCAAACGACGGACCTTTGGTATCATCTCTCACCCCGATGCGGGAAAAACGACACTGACTGAAAAATTGCTTCTTTTTGGAGGGGCTATTCAAACGGCCGGTGCGGTGAAATCGAATAAGATTAAGAAAGGTGCGACGTCCGATTTTATGGAAATAGAGCGCCAAAGAGGTATCTCCGTGGCGACCTCTGTCATGACGTTTGAGTATAATGATGTAAAAATCAACATTCTGGATACACCGGGACACAAGGACTTTGCGGAAGATACGTATCGCACCTTGACGGCTGTGGATTCAGTGATTTTAGTCATCGACTGCGTGAAGGGTGTCGAGGAACAAACCGAGCGTTTGATGGAGGTTTGTCGGATGCGCAAGACGCCTGTGATTATCTTCATCAATAAAATGGACCGCGAAGGTCAAAATCCATTTGACCTGTTAGACGAACTCGAGCAAAAATTGAAAATTTCGGTTCGGCCTTTGACATGGCCCATCAACATGGGTCAAAACTTCAAAGGGGTCTACCATTTGTTGGACCGCTCCTTGAACCTATTTTCAGCAAATAAAACGAAGATTGAAAAGAATGTGGTGTCCGTGGACATTGCAACCCCTGAGTTGGATGCGCGCGTAGGTGAACGCGATGCGAATCAATTACGCGAAGACGTGGATTTGATTGAAGGCGTTTATGAGACTTTTGACCGGGAAGAATATTTGTCGGGTGAATTAGCACCGGTGTTTTTTGGTTCGGCGGTGAACAACTTTGGTATTCAAGAATTGTTGGATACGTTCACCAAAATCGCTCCGCCCACACAAGCGCGCGGGACGGATGTTCGGACCGTTTTGCCAAACGAGAAAAAATTTACCGGTTTTGTGTTTAAAATACATGCTAATTTAGATCCCAAGCACCGCGATCGGATTGCGTTTTTACGCATTTGCTCGGGGGTGTTTCATCGCAATACGTTTTACCAACACATTCGTTTGAAAAAGAATGTGCGCTTCGCAAATCCCTATAATTTCATGGCCCAAGATAAAGAGGTCGTGGAGGAAGGATTCCCCGGTGATGTGATTGGTTTATATGATACGGGTACGTTTAAAATTGGCGATACGTTGACCGAAGGGGAGGTCATGAATTATCAAGGAATCCCGAGCTTTTCACCGGAGATTTTCAAGGAACTCATTAACTTGGATCCGATGAAGTCGAAGCAATTAGAGAAGGGGATTGATCAGCTCACCGACGAAGGTGTGGCGCAGTTATTCACTCAACCTCAATTGGGTAATCGCAAGATTGTGGGAACCGTGGGGGATCTGCAATATGAAGTTATTCAGTACCGTTTGGAGCATGAATATGGCGCTAAATGTCGGTTTGATGGTATGTCAGTGACAAAGGCTTGTTGGATCACCTCCGAAGACCCCAAAAAATTACAAGAATTTGTGCGTTTAAAAGGCCAAAACATCGCCCAAGATAAAGATGGGAATTACGTGTTCTTAGCGGAATCTGACTGGATTCTACGCATGAATCAAACGAATAATCCGGAGATTGAATTCCACTTTACGAGTGAGTTTAAGTTAGCTTAGTCCCCAGACT
>CANHKE010000153.1 GCA_947461155.1 Cytophagaceae bacterium
AATCGGGATGGGGAAATGGACGGCAGCTGATTTGAAAAGGATATTGGAATCAAAAAGCCGACAAGAAGCCGGTCGGGCCGTTCCAGCCCATGGCTTACATTTAGTTCAAGTGACGTATCCTGCAGCTAGTTTTGGCGCCAAATGCTCAGGATGACATCCATTAATGTGGCTGCCGACTTGATTTGAATACTTTTGGGTTTGTAATTCAAGCCTTTCAAATTGTATTTCGAAATCCAAATTTCTTTAAATCCCAGTTTTTCCGCCTCAGCGATGCGCTGGTCAATACGAGTTACTGATCTTAATTCGCCACCTAAACCCACTTCTGCGGCAAAACATTTCGAGGTATCAATGATTTTATCTTCATAGGAAGAAACGATGGACAAACAGGTCGCTAGATCAAGCGCCGGGTCATCTACCCGAATACCTCCAGTTATATTCAAGAAAACATCCTGAGAACTTAATTTATATCCACCGCGTTTTTCGATTACAGCCAACAACATATTTAAGCGTTTGCCATCATAACCATTGGCGGTTCGTTGGGCCGTTCCATATGAGGTCGTCGATACAAGTGACTGTATTTCAACAAGCAATGGACGATTACCTTCCATTAATGTACCAATCGCCACTCCTGATGCTGGTTCGTCGCGCTGGGATAATAAAATTTCAGAGGGATTCGTGACTGGGCGCAAGCCTGAACCAAGCATTTCGTAGATGCCTAATTCGGACGTACTGCCAAATCGGTTTTTCGTCGTCCGAAGGATTCTGTAAATCATGTGGCGGTCGCCTTCAAACTGCAAAACCGTATCCACCAAATGCTCGAGCACTTTAGGGCCGGCGATGGAACCTTCTTTGGTGATGTGGCCAACTAAAAATATGGGCGTGTTAGACTCTTTTGCGAAGCGCATAAGCTCTAGCGCACATTCGCGGATTTGGGAAACGGAACCGGGTCCAGATTCAATTTGATCGGAAAATAATGTTTGAATGGAATCAACGATGATTAATTCGGGTTCAAGGTCCACCAAATGTTTGAAAATGGCTTGGGTATTTGTCTCAGTTAAAATGTAAAGGCTATCGGATTTTTTCTCCAAACGATCGGCGCGCAATTTAATTTGCTGTTCAGATTCCTCACCTGTTACGTATAAAACCTTGGTATTGGAAAGTGATAATGCGACTTGTAAAAGCAGGGTCGATTTACCAATTCCGGGTTCACCGCCTATGAGCACTAAACTTCCAGGTACAATTCCGCCGCCTAGCACCCGACTGAATTCGGTATCTGAACAAGGGATTTTAGGCGTGTTTTCGAAGTCGACGTCCTGTAGTAATTTGGGCTGTGGCTTGGATCGCGCGGAGCTTTTCGTTTTCCAAACTTCGGCTGGGTGTGCGCTAACTTCCACTAATTCTTCCACGAAAGTATTCCATTCTCCGCATGAGGGACATTTGCCTAGCCACTTTGGTGCGTTGTGTCCACAGGATTGACAAAAAAAGGAAGTTTTAGCTTTAGCCACGTGTGATTTTATTTGGTTTCAAAATTACGCTTTTCGTTGGCTTTTCCTTTTTTTTTGGATGAAAAAGGATAATTTTACAGCTTAATTGACTTAAACCGTTTTCGTTCATGAGGATACCAGGTAGGGTTGTTGGACTTCTTTTACTTTCATTCATTTTTGTGGCTCCTGTGCGCGCCCAATTATTGATGCCAGTGCGTAAGGCAACGGGTAATTTTTTTCGTTTGGGGATTAAAGGAGGGGTTAGTTTGACGAACTTGACACTGGATGGATTGTCGGTGAATGGTGCTTCAGATTACATCGCTAAAAGCATGACGGCAAAAAATGGTTACGTAGCGGGGATTTATGCACGTATTGGACGGCGCGTATTTATCCAACCGGAATTATTGGCGGGAGTAAAATATGCGAAGGTGAATGTATTAAATGCGGCATTGGGCTTGGATAAAAAGGTAGAGATTGGTTATACAAGTATTGATGTACCGCTCATGTTAGGTTACCGGTTGGGGCCCTTACATGTAATGGCTGGGCCGGTTGCTTCGTATAGCATGACGCCCAATAGTACGTTTGACCAATTTTTAACGGCAAATAACTCTATTTCAAATGCGGTGACGAATGCCTATTTCTCTTACACCGCTGGAGCGGGCATTGATTTGCTCGGTTTTACGTTGGACGTACGTTATGAAAGTAATTTGACCGATTTATCCAAAACGATTCCATTACCTTCAGGCGTTAATTTTTCCCAAAAAGCAAGTTCGTTTCAGGCTACGTTGGGAATGAAAATTTTATAAGATGCGCGCATTCATTCTTCTTTGTTTACTTGTCATTAGCGCAACGGTTCATGCGCAAAAAATGCCATCATGGTTGTCCATTGGTCTTAAAGGTGGCATAAATGTGCAGAGTTATTCCACCGATTTTTCGTTTAAAGGTGAATCGGTTTTAATACGCAATAGTTCGAAATTTAAGCAAGGATACACGATTGGTGGATTTGCGCGTGTGGGTAAGAAATTTTTTGTGCAGCCTGAGCTGACCTTCTCTACCCGAGGCGGAAAAATGGTTGCCTTGAATTCGACATCGGGTATTTATTCGGAGGTTGATTCGGATTACATGACGATCGATGCGCCATTATTATTGGGTTATACATTCAAGAATTTTTATGTGTTAGGTGGTCCTGTTGGGACAGTAGGTCATGCACGTTATGACAATCTGGAGGGGTTAACGCAATATTATTTTAATGGCTATGGTAAATTAGGAATTCCGCGATTTATGTACGCTTATCAAGTAGGAGCAGGGTTTAGTTACGCGCGGCTAAGTGTAGATTTGCGGTATGAATTAGGTCAAACAGATTTGGCTGCTGATTTATTAAAGCCGGAAGGTGTCTATTTTTCTCAAAAGCCACAGTCGGTGCATTTGACTTTAGGGTTTAAGTTATTTTAATTTATGAAGGATAAAATACAGGCGATTCAGTCTGAAATTGAGGCATTTGATATTTCGAATGCCGGTGCATTGGAGCAATTTCGGATTCAGTATGTGGGTCGGAAAGGCCGTTTGGCTGAGTTATTTGATGGATTGAAGGACGTCGCGGCGGAGAGCCGGCGCGAGGTAGGTCAAGCATTAAATGGCTTGAAGAATTTAGCTGAAGCTAAATTTGCGGCGGCTCAGGAAGAATTTGCCGGAGCAGATTCGTCGATTGAAATTCCAGCTGATTTAACGTTATCAGATCCATTGATTCAAGGTTCTATACATCCGTTGACCTTAGTGCGTTCACGTATCTTGGAGATATTTAACCGGATGGGATTCTCGGTATCTGATGGTCCGGAAATTGAAACAGATTTTTACAATTTTACGGCCTTAAACTTTCCAGAAAATCATCCAGCTCGTGAGATGCAGGATACTTTTTTTATCGAAAAGGGGCAAGGGGAAATTCAGGATGATGTTTTGTTGCGTACGCACACGTCAAACGTGCAAATTCGTTTGATGCAACATGCAAAACCACCTTTTCGCTCGATTATGCCAGGTCGGGTATTTCGTAATGAGGCCATTTCTGCGCGAGCTCACTGTCTATTTCATCAGGTTGAAGGCTTGTATGTAGATAAGGACGTTAGCTTCAAGGATTTGAAAGATACCTTGTATCATTTTGCCAAAGAGATGTTTGGCAAGGATACCAAAGTGCGTTTCCGGCCTTCATACTTTCCTTTTACGGAGCCAAGTGCGGAGATGGACATTACCTGCCTTTTATGTAAGGGCGATGGTTGTAATGTGTGTAAGCAAGCAGGCTGGGTAGAAATCGCTGGTGCCGGTATGGTGGATCCCAATGTGTTGGAAAATGTGGGTATTGATTCGAAGGAATATTCAGGTTTTGCCTTTGGTATGGGGATTGAACGGATAACGATGTTGAAATACCAAATCAAGGATTTACGCTTGTTTACGGAAAATGATGTCCGTTTTCTTCGTCAGTTCAATTAACAAATTTTAAGTTCCGCGACTGCGGAGTTTGACTTACTTTTGACTTTATTTTAATTTCTTATGCTGCAATTTAAACGCAATAATAACCTCGTAGGTTGGATTGTCTTTGCCATTTCTCTTATCACGTATACGCTTACGGTGGAGCCAACAGCCTCTTTTTGGGATTGTGGTGAATTCATTGCTTGTGCCTACAAATTGCAGGTTCCACATCCTCCAGGAGCTCCGTTATTCTTATTGTTAGGGCGGATGTTTTCATTCCTTGCCTTGGGAGATGTGACACGCGTGGCGTTTTGGATTAATATGATGTCGGTCGTTTCAAGCGCGCTGACGATCTTATTTATGCACTGGACTATCGTGATGATTGGACGCAAAGTTTTACGTAAATCATTTGCTGAATTAACGCAATCAGAAGGGATTATCTTGTTGCTTTCGGGTGCAGTTGGATCCTTGATCTATGCGTTTTCGGATACGTTTTGGTTCTCTGCAGTTGAGGCCGAAGTGTATGCGATGTCTTCATTCTTTACGGCTATCGTTGTTTGGGCCGCCTTCCGTTGGGAATTGGTTGAGAATGAAGCAGAAGCGAATCGTTGGATTTTATTCATCGCTTATTTAGTTGGCCTCTCGATCGGTGTCCACTTATTGAATTTGGTGACCTTGCCAGCCTTAGCATTGTTGTGGTATTTTAAGAAGGAAGCAAAGCCAACGTACAAAGGCGGATTTATCGCGGTGTTAGTTGGCCTTTTTATCTTAGGCATTATCAACTCAGGAATCATTCC
>CANHKE010000154.1 GCA_947461155.1 Cytophagaceae bacterium
AGAAGTTGCAGGTCATCATACACCCGATTTCCAATTGGACGAAGGACATTTCCAAGTAGGCGTGAAAGCCTTGAGTAGCTTGGTCGTGGATTACATGGATATGGCTCAGCCGAGGAAAAAGAAATAGTCAATATTCCCCAGGTTAAAACCTGGGGTTACATAAATTTTTCAACCCCGGGCTTTAGCCTGGGGTTTAGTATGTAAAACGAAACCCATGAAAAAATTCCTCCTATTCTTCTTGCTGGCAAGCCCTCTAGCCTATGCCCAAAATCTAAAGCCGGAACTTTGGAATAAACCTTGGAAGGCCTCCTGGATTACCTATGCGGAAAATCCCAACAATGTCTACTCATTACAAGGTTTAAAAGATTATGGTGTATTCAAATTTCAAAAAACCGTAAACCTATCCGAAAAACCAGCCAAATGCTTGATTCATGTTTCGGGGGACAACCGTTATAAATTATATATCAATGGCACATGGGTGTCTGCTGGACCGGCGCGAGGGGATTTGTATTTCTGGAATTTTGAAAGCTTGGATATCGCACCCTATTTGAAAGCAGGAGAAAACAAGATTGAAGCTTTAGTTTGGAATGAAGGGAAAGGAAAGTCAGAAGCCCAAATTTCCTATGCGACAGGGTTTATTTTGCAGGCCGACGATTCCAGCCAAGCGGTTTTTAATACAAGTATGGATTGGATGGTTGCCAAAAATATGGGGGTCGGTCCGCTTGCCGTTCGTGTTCCAGGCTATTATGTGGCAGGTGCAGGCGAATTGCAAGAATATGCCAAAGGTTGGTCATCATTTATTTCCGCTAAATCACTAGGTCCTGGCCTTACCAAAGGAGCAGCCATCGATTCGCGTGGTTGGATGCTATATCCTTCCGCGATACCGGCGATGGAATTGAGCCAACAACGATTTGCATCCATCCGTCAAGGGGAGGGAGATCTCATTCATGGGAAAGTGATGATCGTGCCGGCGAATAGTTCGGTAGATCTTTGGATCGATCAAGGCGTGTTAACGAACGCCTATCCACAATTAACGTTCACAGGCGGGAAAGACGCTAAAATCGGCTTGACCTACGCGGAAGGGCTCTATGAAAAGAAGCCTTTAAGTACGACTACGAAAAATAGCAACCATAAGGGCAATCGGAACGATATCGAAAATAAATACTGGTTAGGTCGGAAGGATAGTCTAATCGCCGACGGTGCCGCACATACCTTTGAATCGATGACCTACCGAACGTTTCGTTATGTGCGTTTAATGGTAAAGACAGAAGCGGAGGCGTTGACATTGCAGGATTTCAAGAGCGTGTTTACGGGTTTTCCATTTCAGGCGAAGGCTTCGTTGAAAACCGACAACCCTTTCATTCCACAATTGCTCGACGTAGGTTTTCGTACAGCACGTTTGTGCGCCATGGAAACTTATATGGATTGTCCGTATTATGAGCAATTGCAGTATATCGGCGATGCGCGCATTCAAGCACTCGTGAGCATGTATTATGCGGGCGATGAGCGTTTAGTGCGTCAAGCGCTGGATCACATGGACCATTCGCGCATTGCGGAGGGGATCACGCTGAGTCGGTATCCGACGGATTTACACCAACAAATCCCCACGTTCTCGTTGTGGTATATTGGGATGCTTCATGACTATTTACGCTATGGAAAAGACCCCGCTTTCTTGAAAAACAAGTTGGCCGGCATGCGCGGCATCCTCGATTATTTCGCCCGGTTTGAAGGAACCGACGGAACCTTGCAACATATTCCTTATTGGACTTTCTCAGACTGGGTGAATGCCTGGCCGCGCGGGATTGCGCCAGTGGGGCCCACGGGCCGTTCGGCGGTGATTGATTTTCAATACATTTGGGTTTTACAAAATGCGGCGGAATTAGAACGCTACTTTGGTTATCCGGAAATGGCCGCGCGTTATGAAGCCAAAGTGAAGGCTTTGAAGCCTGTTTTACGTGCGCTCTATTGGGATGCTGGCCGAGGCTTATATGCGGACACCGAGGTGCATGATAAATATTCGCAGCACGCAAATGCATTAGCGATTTTGGCAGGTATGCCAGCTTCTGGGGTAGCAGATAAATTATTGGCCGACAAAAATATGGCGCAAGCGACCATCTATTTTAAATATTACCTGCATTTGGCCTTGGCCAAAGCCGGGAAAGGCAATGACTATTTGAACTGGCTCAGCATTTGGAAAGAAAACATCGATATGGGCTTGTCGACCTGGGCGGAAACATCCGACGTGTCTACATCGCGTTCGGATTGTCATGCGTGGGGTTCAAGCCCCAATATTGAATTCTTTCGTATGGTGTTGGGTGTAGATTCCGATGCGCCCGCATTCGCCAAAGTAAAAATTGAGCCACATTTAGGCGATCTAAAAGAAGTCGAAGGTGTGGTGCCCCATCCGCAGGGAGAAATCCAGGTGCAATACAAGCCAGGAAGCGCATCGATTATCTTGCCGGGAACGGTAAGTGGTAGCTTTGTTTGGCAAGGAAAAAAATACCCATTAAAGGCCGGAAAAAATTTATTAACTATCCCTAGGTAGGATAGGACGGTTGGCCACTTTTACCTGTGTAGTTTTAAGAAAAATTATTCAAACATGTACAAACACGTATCGTATCTCTGGGATGATGCCAAAGCAGCAGCACTCGCGGGAAATGAAGTTGACCTATTTATTTACCGCTCGAACATCCTCGGCGCGGACTTGCGCATTACCAATTATGGCGGAGGAAATACCTCAGTCAAATTACAGGACAAAGACCCCTTAACAGGTTCTGAAACGGAAGTCATGTGGATCAAAGGTTCAGGCGGCGATATCGGAACCTTGAAAAAATCAGGTTGTGCCGCTTTGTATGTGGATCGCTTACGCGCTTTAACGAATGTCTATCGCGGCTTGGAGCACGAAGATGAGATGGTGGAATTATTCAACCATTGCATTTTTGATTTGTCTTCCAAAGCCCCTTCCATCGATACGCCTTTACACGGTTTCCTACCTTTCAAACACATAGATCACTTACATCCAGACGCGGCGATAGCCATCGCAGCATCCAAAGATGGCGAGCAAATTACAAAAGATTTGTTCGGCGGCTTGATCGGTTGGGTCGGTTGGCAACGTCCCGGTTTCGACTTGGGCTTGCAATTAAAAGCTTGTTTAGATGAGGCCGCCTCACGTGGTGTCCAATTGCGCGGCATCATGTTAGGCTCACACGGATTATTCACCTGGGGAGATACGTCGTATGATTGCTATATAAACACCTTGGAAGTAATCGAAAAATGTGCGGAATACATCGAGTCGAAAACCGCCACAGTTTTTGGTGGCGAACGGATGTCTTCCTTTGCAGCGGAGGAACGGGCTACCAAAGCCGCTGCGCTAGCACCAGTTTTACGTGGTTTCTGTTCGTCGCACGTGCAAATGGTCGGGCATTTCTCCGACGATGATCGCGTATTGCAATTCATTAATTCGAATGATTTAGATCGTTTGGCACCGTTGGGAACCTCTTGCCCGGATCACTTTTTGCGGACCAAAATTTCGCCATTAGTCTTGGGATCGGATGTTTCCGTGGAGGCGTTGACACCTTTGTTTGCCGAATACCGCAACATGTACGGCGCGTACTACGATTCCTGCAAGCATGCGAATTCTCCAGCGATGCGTGACCCGAATCCAGTCGTGATTTTATACCCAGGCGTGGGCATGTTTACCTTTGCCAAAGACAAACAAACCGCGCGCGTGGCCGCCGAATTTTATACCAATGCCATCAATGTCATGCGTGGCGCCGAGGCGATTTCATCGTATACATCCTTGCCACGTCAAGAGGCATTTGATATCGAATATTGGTTGCTCGAAGAAGCCAAACTTCAACGCATGCCCAAGCCAAAAGCCTTATCCGGTCGTGTCGCATTTGTGACAGGTTCAGGTGGAGGAATCGGCAAGGCAATTGCCAAAAAAATGGCGCAAGAAGGTGCTTGCGTGATTTTGAACGATGTGAACGCGGACCGTTTGGCGGAGGCGAAAGCGGAGTTTATCGGCTTATTCGGTAAAGACGTAGTGTCTACGGTGATTGCTGATGTAACGAATCAAGAATCGATCGAAGCAGCGATGAAGCAGGCTTGTTTGGATTTTGGTGGGGTGGATCTCATCGTGAATAACGCGGGTATTTCGATCTCGAAAGGGATTTTGGAACATACGCAGGCCGACTGGGATAAATTATATGACATATTAGTCAAAGGTCAATATCTCGTTTCGCAAGCGGCGATTGCCGTGATGCGCAAACAAGGATTAGGCGGGGACATCGTGAATATTGTGTCGAAAAATGCGTTTGTTGCCGGTCCCAATAACGTCGGGTACGGTAGCGCAAAAGCGGCGCAGGCACATATGACGCGCCTATTAGCCGCAGAATTAGGTCCGGATCACATCCGGGTGAATACCGTAAATCCAGATGCCGTCATCGCAGATTCCAATATCTGGGCCGGCGGATGGGCCGAAGGGCGCGCCAAAGCCTACGGCGTTACCGTAGCTGAATTACCAGCCTATTATGCGAAACGTACACTATTAAACGAATCGATATTGCCGGAAGATATAGCCAACGCCTGTTTTGCGTTTGTAGGTGGGTTGTTGAAAAAGTCAACAGGCAATGCTTTGAACGTAGATGGTGGAGTAGCTGCTGGATTTTTAAGATAAGAACTATGAACATTTCGAACCACAATGACGCTTTACTGGCGCAACAAAA
>CANHKE010000155.1 GCA_947461155.1 Cytophagaceae bacterium
CGTACTGAGGGTTGGAAAGTTCTTTTCATTGCTTTATTAATTTAAATCCGACCGTTAGAATCGAATTGGGTTTGCAAAGGTACGTAAAAATATATTTTTGTCAAGCCCCAAGTAAAAAAAATATAATATTTAAATTTGTTCTTTGTCCACACACTTTGAAAGTATCCATTTTAACTGTTGCTTATCAATCGGCTGCCACCTTACGGCAGACCATCGAAAGTGTTTTGAGTCAAGATTATGCCGATATTGAATATTGGGTCATTGATGGCGGCTCGACGGATGGGAGTGTGGAAATATTGGAATCTTTTGCGGGTCGAATTCACTATTTGTCTGAAAAAGATGCCGGAATCTACGATGCGCTGAACAAAGGGCTCGCGCGCATCACCGGCGATGTGGTTGGGGTTATCGGTGCCGACGACTTTTATCCGAGCCCAGATGTTATTTCTTCAGTTGTCTCGAGCTTTGCGACGCAACAAACGGATGCCATTTATGGCGATATTCAATTCGTCGATCCGCAATCCATGCGTGTAGTACGGTATTGGAAAGCAGGTGCCTATCAGGTTAAAAATTGGCTTTATGGCTGGATGCCCCCACATTTATCATTTTACGTGAAGCGGGAAGTGTATACGCGCTTGGGAAATTACCGGACTGATTTTACGTGTGCGGCCGACTATGAATGGATGTTGCGTGCCTTATACAAACATCGGATTTCGGTGGCCTATTTGCCCAAATTGCTCATGACGATGCGAAATGGCGGAACGAGTACCGCTTCGTGGAAACATCGCTGGGTGGCGAATCGCGAAGATCGACGCGCCTGGGCTTTAAATGACTTGCAGCCCTATTTCTTTACTGTGACACTCAAACCCATTCGGAAAATCATTCAACTATTTCAATAAAAAAACCTCTTCAGTTTCCTGGAGAGGTTTTTTTGTGGGTTGCGCGAAGCGAAAGTTAAACTTTGATTTCAACGTCAACACCTGAAGGCAATTCTAATTTCATCAACGCGTCTACTGTTTTGGCAGAAGAAGAGAAGATATCAATTAAACGCTTGTACGTACATAATTGAAATTGCTCACGCGCTTTCTTGTTCACGTGTGGTGAACGTAAAACAGTGAATTTCTCAATTTTTGTAGGTAATGGAATCGGGCCTGAAACAACAGCGCCTGTAGCTTTAACCGCCTTAACGATTTTTTCAGCTGATTTGTCAACCAATGTATGGTCAAACGACTTCAACTTAATACGAATTTTTTGATTCATAATAGGTGGTTCATTAAGTGAATACCGCGCGAAAGAACCATTAACTCCTCACGGCATAATAATCGAATGGCAAAAGTAGCAGATAAATAGCTGACTACCAAATGCCTGTTAGAATTTTTGTCTAGCCAAAGCCTGCCGAAGTTCTTGGTCGAATACAGGTTTACTCGCTCTAAAAAGCGATGGATCTAATGAAAAAAGGCGATTCATCGCTTCTTTGGCATATTCGATTTCCCCCAATTTTAATGCCTGTAGGGCATAAATCCATTGAAACGCCGCCACATCAGGATTCCACCGCGCTGCTTGTAGGCTAGCCTCATAGGCCTGTTTTTCTTTTTTATTTGCGTTCAAAATGACCATCGCTTCCTGAAGTAAATCCGCTTGGAATGGATAGGATTCAATGGCTATCTCAGCAGATTTTAGATCGTTTTTAGGTAGTGGCGCTTGTGTCATGCGCATCGATTTATGCCAAAAGTCTACGATGTTTTTATAGTCGGCTAACTTCCCCGTCGCATCGGTTTCGATGACCAAGCTAAGTTTTTCCAACGCACGCAACGGCTTATGGTGGTAATAGTCTTGCCAGGCGTCCAATAGATTCAACTCCGGGAAGATGCTATTTGCGTAGCCCTGTTTGATCCATTGATTGGTTGGGAGCACATTCCCCTTTTCTTTCTTATACAACATGGCATTGTAAAGATATCCCCAATCGCGCAAATCACCGGAAGGTTTAAAATTAGTAGGGAAGGGGGTATCACTCGAAGAAGTGCCGTTTTTTAATGCAATCGCTAATTTATTTGCGTGAATCGCGGGATTATTTGTTTCCGTAAACGGGATATTTTTCTTTGCCGCGTACAAAAGGTTTGCGTGCGCAAATTCATTCTGATTATCCGTGGACGCAGCCTTTTGGTAAAAATATTGAGCCGAATCAATCATATTGAGGCCTTCATAGGTGTATGCCATTTGGGTCAATATGCGCAGATTTTCAGGAAATAGTTGGTTGGCCTTTTGTAACGTAAAAAGTGATTGAAATAATTGGTTTTCTTGTTGGAGTATCTTCGCCAAACCAACAAAACTCACATCCGTTGGATGTTTAATCTGGCTCGTACTCAGGTAATAGCTGGCTGCCTCCCAATCTTGAGCTTCAATGGCTAAATTGGCTAAGCGAAAACTACTTTGTCCATTTAACTTGCTGTGCGACATAGCATTTTGATAGTCAAATTCGGCTTTCTTTTTATCTTGAAAAAGCCAAGCCAAGTCGCCAGATTGATTGCTCAGTGCGGCTTTTGTTTGGTGCCAAGCACTTCCATTTCGAGCAAAAACCCAAGCGATACCTAAAATGAGTGTGCCAATAAAAATTAATTGCAGAGGCACGCGAGGTGCTTTGTGGGTTATCTTGTAGATGGGCAAGTTCTGTGTGATCGGCGTCTGGAAATTACTGAGGATGAATAAGGGGAAAAGGACCGCCATGATACCTAAGCAGATGAAATTCCAGTGTTCCCACGCGGAAATTCCTGCGTCGTTTCCCGAGGAAAGCCAATGAATTAGCGTGGCCAATGAAATGGTCCCTAAACCAACGCGAAGTGATAGTTGCGTTGTGTCCTTCCACACAAACAATGTGAGCGCGATGAGTCCAAAAATGAGTGAAGGAATGTGGATGCCTAGGTCCCAGGCCAAAAACGTATTCCCATAACCTAGGATCAGATTGGCCCAATAAAAGCCAACTAAAATGAACCAGTTTTTTCTGCTTTGTGCGAAGGTTTGGCTGTGGCCGACCTGCAATAGCCATTGCGGGATGGTAGCGGAGGCAATCACGGTCGTTGCGAATAAGGCCAAAACGCCGCCTATATTGGCCAAGTGGGCCATTAATTGATAAATCTGATGCGTATTCTGGGCAGGTAGATTCCAGGCAATGATGCCTATGGCCAGTGCTAGCCCTGTTATAATATATGTCCAAGAAATATTCACTAAGCGCTGGAAAAAGAAAAATAGCGCCATGATTCCGCCTAAGATGAGTATTGAACTACTTATGAATGGCCAAATGCTTGGGGTGGTAGCCGTGAGGTAAAAGGATTGGCGAATGAAATAGATGGTTGCGCGTAATTGTAAAGCTTGGTTTTGGTCGACAATTCCTTGGTCCGGAATTAATTCGCTCATTTCGTTTACTTGAATTAATTCGGGTTTCAGCCAATAAAAAATGAACAGGCAACTGAGGCAAAGGCAGCTCAATAGGCTAATAACTGTCGTTTGAAATTTTTGCGGCACGTTTTTGGCTAAATTTGGAAAATCTAATTTCTGCATAAACTTTAATTCATTCAAAGAATCGGGCCGATATTGTCAAAAAAAAGGAGAAAAATACAATATCCGTTTTGCATATTGGAATTTACCTTCTAATTTTGCAGTCCGAATGGATATCTCATTTTTTTTAAATTAATTTTCAAATGGCAAACGCAGTTAATAAAGGGAGAGTTGCTCAAGTAATTGGGCCCGTAGTCGATGTAAGCTTCGAAGGTGAAGGTTCACATTTACCAGCGATCTTAAGTGCTCTTTCTGTAACCAAATCAAATGGTCAACACCTGATCTTAGAAGTTCAACAACATTTAGGAGAAGATCGTGTACGAACAATCGCGATGGAAGGTACAGAAGGTCTTCAAAGAGGTCAAGAGGTGATCGATAAAGGAACTCCGATGACGATGCCAACGGGCGACGGAATCAAAGGTCGTTTGTTTAATGTGGTAGGCGATGCGATTGATGGTATCCCGCAGCCGCATTCGGACAAAGGATTGCCAATTCACCGTGCAGCGCCAAAATTTGATGAATTAGCGACAACAACTGAGGTATTATTCACAGGAATTAAAGTGATCGACTTATTAGCTCCTTATGTAAAAGGAGGTAAAATTGGTTTGTTCGGGGGTGCCGGTGTAGGTAAGACCGTATTGATCATGGAGTTGATTAACAACATTGCGAAGGCTTACGAAGGTTTATCTGTTTTTGCAGGTGTAGGAGAGCGTACGCGTGAAGGAAATGATTTGTTACGTGAGATGATTGAGTCTGGCGTTATTAAATATGGTGAAGAATTTAAGCATTCGATGGAAGCTGGTGAGTGGGATCTATCTAAGGTGGATCAAACGGAATTAGCGAAGTCGCAAGCGACATTGGTGTTCGGTCAAATGAACGAGCCTCCTGGAGCACGTGCACGTGTGGCATTGTCTGGTTTGACTGTTGCGGAACACTTCCGTGATGGAGATGGCGAAGGTCAAGGACGTGATATTCTATTCTTTATTGATAATATCTTCCGTTTTACACAAGCGGGTTCTGAGGTATCTGCCCTATTAGGTCGTATGCCATCTGCGGTAGGTTACCAACCTACATTAGCGACAGAAATGGGTGCGATGCAGGAGCGTATCACCTCGACGAAGCGTGGTTCGATTACTTCGGTACAAGCGGTTTACGTACCTGCCGATGACTTAAC
>CANHKE010000156.1 GCA_947461155.1 Cytophagaceae bacterium
AATTTGACAAAGGGGAATTAGTCACTAGTCGCCAGTCGCTAGTCATCAGTCGCTAGTCATCAGTCGCTAGTCGTCAGTAGTCCGTCCGGAGGGAATGAGTCCGTGTCCGGGGAAATTGATAGCCCCATGCTTTAGCGTGGGGTTTTTAGTCCGGAGGGAATGAGTCCGTGTCCGGAGAAATTAATAGCCCCATGCTTTAGCGTGGGGTTTTTAGTCCGGAGGGAATGAGTCCTAAGGATACTTTTACACATGTCTTACGTCCAGCGTCTAGTTGGCCTGATTACTGATAATCTATCATTCAGTCAAAAACAGAATAGCTCATGCATCCTTCAAGCTGTATTTTTGGGTTATAAATTTAACCCCTAGTCTATGAACGTGCTCGAGCTTATATTAAAAAAACCATTACATTTGAATATGAAAAAATCAATTCAAATTCTTCCAAAGGATAAAAAACAAATGGAACTAGTTTCAAATTGGCTTTTGGAAAATAATATCAAATTTGAAGAATTTGAACTTCCATATAATACCGAAATAGTTAACAAGGTTTTAGATGGAATGAAAGAAGTCGAAAAAGGAAATTACACGACTTTCTCCCCAGATTTATTGTGGAAATAAAACTTTCTTCGCAAGCGCTAATGGATCTTGCTTATTGGAAATCCACAAATCAAAAATCAATTTTAAAACGAATTGAATTGCTAATAAATTCAATCAAAGAAAACCCATATGAGGGCATAGGAAAGCCGGAAAAGCTTAAGCATTTTCTAACAGGATTCTGGTCAAGAAGAATTACTGATAAACACCGACTTATATACAATATTCAACCGAATCAAATTATAATCTTGAATCTAAGAGGGCATTATAAAAATTAATATAATCAAATTTTAACCTTGTATTGTAAGTTATCTTTTCATCAGACTTTCGCCTAAATATGCTTTTTAAAAGCTTTCGCACTTTGTGCTTTTTATTGCTAGGGCCTTGGGCTTCCATGGCTCAAATTGCAATTACGCAAGCCCTTCCCGCCGGCATTCGTGAAGGAGTGAATTACGTAGGTGATCGGGTTGTTTTGTGCCTATACGCGCCTGAAAAACAAGACGTATATGCAATTGGGGAGTTCTCAAACTGGGAAAAGAAGGTGGCATTTCAAATGCATCCCACCCCCGACAAACTACGGTTTTGGATTGATCTGGGTTCATTTCCCGCAGGGCAAGAAGTCGCCTATCAATACTTAATTGATGGACAATTAGCCGTGGCCGATCCGCTCGCCGAAAAAATTCTAGACCCCCAATTTGATCCACAGATTCCCGGAAGCACCTACCCAAATCTGAAAACACATCCCCTCAAAGCGGATGGAATTGTATCCACATTTACCGCAGGGGCGATTGCGTACCCATGGAAAAATATCGCATTCAAACGCCCCAAGCCTGAAAATCTGCATATTTATGAGGTCCTACTCCGCGATTTTGTGGCGGGAAAACGCTACCGAGCTTTGGCAGATTCCCTCAGTTATTTTAAAAAATTAGGGATCAATGCGCTGGAGCTGATGCCGGTGATGGAGTTTTCGGCCAACGATTCATGGGGCTATAATCCCAACTTTTTACTCGCCCCCGATAAGTTTTATGGCGAAAAAAACGATTTGAAATATTTGATTGATCAATGCCACGGACAAGGAATCGCCGTCATTTTAGACATCGTCCTCAACCAGGCAGATGCCCAAAATCCCTATGTCCGCATGTACTGGGATGGCTCGAAACCAGCCAACAGCCCCTTTTTTAATAGTACCGCCACCCACCCCTACAGCGTCTTTTACGATTTTAACCACGAAAGTCCGCATACCCAATGGCTCGTGGATACTGTGTGCCGCTACTGGCTAACGGAATT
Source organism: Cytophagaceae bacterium (assembly GCA_947461155.1). Classification (GTDB taxonomy): domain Bacteria; phylum Bacteroidota; class Bacteroidia; order Cytophagales; family Spirosomataceae; genus Aquirufa. Next base: position 1,879 of record CANHKE010000156.1, read on the forward strand.
TCAGGTGGATGGCTATCGCTTCGATTTGTCCAAAGGTTTTACGCAGGTGAATTCAGGAAATAATGTGGATCAGTGGGGGAAATATGATGGGAGTCGGATTAAGCTTTTGAAACGCATCAACGACCAAATACGTCGATATGACCCAAGCGCCTATGTGATTTTGGAGCATTTTGCGGTGGCCAATGAAGAGCAGGAATTGGCGCAGTCGGGCATGCTGCTTTGGTCAAATGCCAAATTTGACATGACCCGTTCGGTGCAAGGATTCGCGCAGGATTTGGGGGGTATGTCCTACCAACAGCGCGGATTTGAGCAGCCAAGCCTAATCACCTATATCGAATCGCACGACGAAGAACGCATCCTGGTGGAGCTTGGTACAGGAGCTGCAAAAACGTTTACGGCAACTGAAAAATTGGAGCGTGCGAAATTGGCGGCTACTCTTTGGCTTACGGTTCCTGGTCCCAAAATGATGTGGCAATGGGGCGAATTAGGCTACGATATTTCGATCAATCAAAACGGTCGGACCGGCGTCAAACCCGCCAAAACCGAATATGCCCGCGATCCGGAACGGCAAAAATTAATGCAAGTGTATCAGGAAATGGGGCAACTCCGCGCCGCGAAATCTATTTTTCAAACGCCTACATTCACCATGCAAACGAGTGGGATGGTCAAACAAATCCTCCTTTCGAGCGGAACATCACACGTCCTATTCATCGCAAACACAAGCATCGAATCGCAAGTGGTCACCCCCAATTTTCCACAGAAAGGCATTTGGTTCGATTACTTCACGGGCAAGCCCGCTGACGTTTCAGGTACAACTAACCAAATCAACCTACTCCCCGGCGAATTTCACTTGTTGACAAGCGAAAGCTGGAACACAAAAGACCTCGGTATCGTGCCCTGGAAAACGCCTAATTTAGCCATTTTGGGCACGATTATTGAAAAATCAGTACGCGTTTACCCCAATCCCGCAGTGGATGAATTAATTATTGAAGGCGCGCCCGTTGGCGAAGTCCAACTATTCGACCTCCTAGGCCGAATCGTGTACACAGAAGCGTTAAAGACAGGCCAAACACACATTTCCCTTGCCGGACTGCCCAGAGGCATTTACATGCTAAAATTAGGGGGTGAATGGGTGAGGATTAGTCACTAGTCGTCAGTCAATAGCATGGAGAATTTATTTTCTTCCGTCTAACGTCTAGCGTCTAGAGTCTAACGTCCAATGCGACTAGCGACTAGTGACTAATTTCCCTAACTTTGCCCCTATGTCCTGGATAAAAGAATTTAAAGCCTTCGCCATTAAAGGAAATGTCATCGAACTTTCCGTGGCTGTCGTGATCGGAGCGGCGTTTTCGAGCATCATTAATTCATTGGTAGAAGATGTAATTACACCACTCATTTTAGCTCCTGCAACACATGCGGCGGGCGTTGCCGACATCGATAAATTATCCTGGGGGGCGGTCAAATATGGCAAATCACTTGCTGCGACCATCCAATTTTTGTTGATTGCCTTTGTGTTATTTTTGGCCATCAAAGGAATCAATAAATTGAAAATTGCCGATGAAGAGCCCACGGATGAGAAGCTTAGCTCGACCGATAAGTTGTTGACCGAAATTCGCGACCAACTCAAGAAACAAGGGAAAAATTAATTTGCCGCAAAAGCACGCAAACCTTCCGCGATGGTCCGGTCATTCGATAAACGAGGGACCTTGTTTTGGCCGCCCAACTTACCCTGCGATTTCATGTAATCGATAAACGCATTCGGCGCCAATAGCGTCAATTCCAATCCGCGCAACACCTTGCCCGTAATCAAATCTTGGTAATAAATATTCTGCGACCGCATAGAAGCCTCTAAAATGGCTTGAAATCCAGCTTTGTCCGATAAGGGACCGGATAGCTCGACCAACCACTCATGGTGCGGCAAATCGCCTTTTTCGGGGTTAACCTGTGGAGCTACCGTAAATTCGACTAATTGTACTTCCGGAAATGCTTTCCGCGCCTCAGCCATCGCACGCTCCACCTCTTCCGCAATTACGTGCTCCCCAAAAGCCGAAATAAAATGCTTAATTCTGCCCGTCACCACTATTCGAAACGGATCCAAAGACACAAATTTGACCGTATCACCAATCGAATAGGACCACAAACCTGCGTTCGTAGACATTAATAACGCATAATTTACACCCACTTGCACCTCCGCTAGCGACAGGCGCTTCGGCGTTGCCGTGAAATACGTTTCCGTAGGCACAAACTCATAAAATATACCGCCATCCACATTCAGCAATAATCCCTCTTCCCCCGTCGAATCCTGAAACGCAATAAATCCCTCCGAGGCCGGATACGTTTCCACCACATCGATTGGGCGACCGATCGACTCATTAATTTTTTGTCGGTACGGTTCAAAATTCACCCCGCCCGTCACAAACAACTGAAAATCGGGAAACAAGTCCCCTATTTTTTGGCCCGACTCCGCCTCCAAACGATCAAAATACATTTGAACCCAAGGGGGAATCCCCGAAATCAATCCCATCTTTTGGTCGATCGTCTCCCCTACGATCGCGGTCAATTTCTCCTCCCAATCCTCGATGCAATTCGTATCATATGCCGGCAATTGGTTCCCACGTAAATACCCCGGCACATGGTGATTCACGATGCCCGACAAGCGTCCGGTAGGTATCCCGTTTTTCGTTTCCAATTCCGGCGAACCGGATAAAAAGATCAGTTTTTGGTCCAAAAAGGCCGCATTTCCAGAGTAGTGCACGTAATGCAATAAGGCATCGCGCGCGCCAGCAATGTGAAACGGCATGGATTCTTTTGATATGGGTATGTATTTCGCACCCGAGGTGGT
>CANHKE010000157.1 GCA_947461155.1 Cytophagaceae bacterium
CCAAAGAACCCCTCCGAGGCATTGTATATCTCCAAAAATCGAACCTCCGATGACGGAAACACATGCGTCTGAAACAAATCCCGATACGGACCAAAAGCCACAGCACCATGAACCAGAAACTCGAAATTAGGCCAAACTTCCAAAATTGACTTCTTTCCCGTAATCTCTAAAATCTTCTCAATCAACACCAATGTCCACGTAGGCACCCCCAAAATACTCGTCACATTCTCCTGCGACGTCTCCAGCGCCATCTTCTCTATTTTCTGATCCCAATCCCCCATCAACGCCACATCCAAAGACGGCGTCCGAATCATCTGCGCCCAAATCGGCAAATTCTTCATCACCACCGCCGACACATCACCCATCAACATACTTGAATTCATCGTATCCGTTGACAAACTCCCCCCAATCGACAAACCCTTCCCCTCAAATATCTTCGTATCCGGCTTATTCTGAATCAACAACGAAATCATATCCTTCCCCCCCATCATGTGACACTGCTCCAGCGCCTCCTTCGAAACCGGAATAAATTTACTCCGCGCATTCGTCGTACCCGACGATTTCGAAAACCACGAAATCGGCGAATTCCACAATACCTGCTGCTCCCCCTGCATCATCCGCTCGATAAACGGAACCATTTCCTCATACGTAGATATCGGGACCCGTTGGCGAAAGGTCTCATACGACCGAAAATCAGCATAACCATACCTACGACCCCATTCCGTATCACGACCCGCCTCAATCAACTGCCCCAAACCATCATATTGCAAATCCAATGGTCGCTCATAGATCGCCTCTATCCGCGGCATCCGCCGCTTCATAAACCACAATAAAGTCTCATTAAACAAGGACATCTAGGGAAGTTTTGGCGAACGATTCGGGTAATCCGTAATTAATCCATCCACCCCCAAATCAATCATTTTTTGCATATCCTCCCGCACATTCACCGTCCACGGAATAACCCGCATGTGGTTAGTGTGGCTAAAAGCGACGCGCGAAGCATCCAAATGCCGATAACTTGAACTATATATCGCAGGGGTAAATCCCAATTCCGACAACACAAACGCGGGTGATTCGTTCTCGACTAAAGCCGACAAACTGACAGATCCCCAAACGCCATGCCAATATTTCAATACCTGAAAATCAAAACTCTGCAACACGACATACCTCCAATCCACCTGCCCATCTATCACCGCATGTACCGCCTTCGAAAAAGCTGCGACATCCGCAGGCTGCGACTTGCCATATTCAGCAGGATCCGATTTGATTTCAATATTATAATAAACAGCCTTACCCGTTTTTTGTCGAAACGCTTCCCCTAACGCTAGCACCTCCCGCAACAACGGCTTCACCGCCGCCACCGCACGCTGCTCCGGAAACAAGCGATTTCCACGCTTCCCCACATCATACATTTTAATTTCCGCATAGGACATGCGATACAAATTCAAAGACGCCTCCTCTGACTTCAACACGGGTTCCCCCGACGGATGACTCGCATACAAAGCATTCATATACGGCTCATGACTCACCACCACTTGGCCATCAGCAGATAAACATACGTCCATCTCCAAAACCTGAACACCCAGTTCTAACGCCTGCTGAAAAGCCGGCAAGGAATTTTCTGGATACAAGCCGCGGCAACCACGATGTCCTTGAAGAAATGGCATTTGGGCCATAAGCGAAAAATTTAGGAGCAACATTAAAGCGATTTTCATAATCAAGGACGCTGAGCTTTTTTACGCTTTTCCGCCACCACCTGCTTTACTTGGTCATATAAATGAATGAAATCCTCCGGTTCTTTGGCATAGGACTCAAAACTCTTCACAAACGCCAGCGAATCCACCCCATGCCGTTTCAACGTCTTCTTCTCCAAAAAATGATACATCACCAAACTCGAATCCATATTCGAAATTCCCATCGAACCAATATTCGCCTCATCCAAATGAATATCTGCCAAAATTTGAGCCATTTTCTTTTCCTCAATACGCTCCGGCTTGTCCATTTTAGAACACCCCAAAACCCCCAATAAAACCATTAAATAGCTGAATTTCATCTGTCAAATAAAGGCTTAAATTAGAAAGCTTTTCTCAGATTTCATTCAAATTGCCTAAAAATTAGGTAATTTAGCACGATTCTAAGCCCAAATACCTGATCACAGAAATGGATATTCGATCATTTCTTTCCCGGATTGTGCAACTGGAAATTCGCATCAGAAAAGCGATTAACACCCAAATGCACGGCAACTTTTCCTCCGTTTTTAAAGGATCAGGATTGGAGTTCAGCGACCTCCGACAATACCACTATGGGGACGATATTCGGCACATCGACTGGAACACAACCGCCAAAGGGCACGGGACCTACGTCAAACTTTTCAAAGAAGAAAAAGAACAAACCGTTTTCTTCCTGCTCGACGTCAGCGCATCCCTGTTAGTAGGCCGCGAAGCAAATTCCAAAATGAATACCCTCAAAGAAGTTGCCGGCGTACTCGCTTTCTCCGCCATCCAAGAAGCCGGACATATTGGTTTTTGTGCCTATTCCGACAAAAACGAAAAGTTTATGGCCCCCGGATCTGGCAAAAAACACGGTTACCGCGTTATTTCCGAACTCTTCAAGCTTAATCCAGAAAATTCGGGCACCGACCTAAAAGCAGGACTCCGCTTCACGCTACAAACATTAAATCGAAAAAGCCTCGTCTTCGTCCTTTCAGACTTTCTCGACGAAGGCTATGACGACCTATTAAAAGCCGTCGCGAAAAAACACGACCTCATCGTCATCCAATTTCACGACAAACAAGAAGTAGACATACCCAATTTTGGCATCATCCCCATCTTTGATCCCGAAAGCAGAACGACAACCTACGTCAATACCGCTTCCAAAGCTTTCAAATCGCTTTTAGTCGGTAACGAAAATCGCATTCAAACACTCAAACACCATTGCAAACAGTGGCAGGCCGACTACGTCTCCATCCAAACCGGGAAAGATTTTGTGCCCGCCCTGGTAAAACTTTTTAGAGTTCGAAAATGATGCAACAACAAGCGACTCAAATCGATGGGCATTTTCTAGAAGACTCTGCCAAAATTGGACAAACCATTCACTATTCCCTTCGCGTCTCACATCCGAAGGGACAAGAAATATTTTTTCCCAGCATTAACCAGCGGTTTGGCCAATTATACCCCATTAAAAAAGACTTCTATACCACCAAAACTCAAGGTTCAAACAGCATCGATTCTGCCGTTTATTCCTTCAAATCATTTGGCATCGAAGACTACCAAACCCTACAAATTCCGGTTTATACCTGGACCGACGTTGATTGTACGCAATTGGCCGACAAACCAGACACGATATTCTTAAAACGACTTGTCCCAAACGCCAAGTCCATCGATCTCGATTCCTTATACCAAACCATCCCGATTCAGCCACTTGAACCCAAGCCTGAGCTGAAAAACGTGTTAATCGGCAGCATAAGCTTGTTGGTGCTCATCAGCCTCATCTACTGGATCTTCGGAAACCGAATCAAAAGGGGCTTCAAAGCCTACTTGCTTTGGCGCAAAAATGTGGAATTTAAGCGTGGATTTCAGCGACTCCAACGAAACATTTCAAATACCAATAAGGGACTTCAGAATTTAGAAAACGCGTTTTCATTGTGGAAAAACTACCTCGAAAACCTAACTGAACTCCCATTCGCTACATTTACGACGACTGAAATGGTCGACAACCTAAAAGATAAACGCCTCATCAAAGTCCTCAAAGAAGTTGACTCCGCTATTTACGGTGGCAATTTCTCTGAAAAAACGGTTGACGCCGTCAAATTACTTACCGAAATTGCCCAATCTTTGTACCTGAAAGAACGCGCAAAAATTAGCTTAGAGAAAAAGAACGGATGAGCTCCAACCTAACATCTTTTTGGAACCAACTAGAATCGATATTCAGCTACCGATGGGAGCATGAATTATTCCTATTTCTACTTCCGCTTCCGCTATTGCTACTTTTGCTCCGCTACCTAATCCGGCGCAACACCAAATCAAAAGTGGTCCTTTCCTTCATCACACCACTGAAACAAAATAAACTTACCCGCATACTCAGCTTGATTCCTGACACCGTTCTAAGCCTGTGTATCATCTGCTTGGTATTTGCGCTGGCTGACCCGTATCAAATTGTTTACCATGACCGCATCCAACAAGAAGGAGTCGAAATCGTATTAGCCATCGACTTATCCTCATCGATGCTGAATAAAGACGTAAGTCCTTCCCGTCTCGAGGTCGCCAAACAAACCGCGAAAAAATTCATTCAAGCCCGTAAATACGATAATATCGCGCTCGTTGCCTTTGCTGGAGCGCCGTATTTAGCCAGCCCGCTGACACAAGATACTGCATACCTGAACCATAGCCTGAATCGGTTACAACGTGATCAAATTGTGGAAGAAGGTACCGCGCTTGGCGATGCACTCGGCATGAGCATTAACCAAGTGCGCGAGGAGCCCAACCCGAAAAAAATCAATATCCTGATCAGCGACGGAAATAATACCGCCGGAAATTTAGACCCATTAACCTCAGCTTCCCTAGCCAAAACCTTTGGCATAAAAGTTTATACCATTGCCGTAGGCAGCTTAAAACCATCCTTAGACCCTGTGGATGAAACCACATTGCGTCAAATCGCCGTAAAATCGAATGGCCGATTTTACCGTGCCACCG
>CANHKE010000158.1 GCA_947461155.1 Cytophagaceae bacterium
CTTCTTGATAATTAATTACTTGAGAATTTACACTGGTTTGCAAATACGCATAACCTACATTCTCCTTTAATCCATACAGTGATAAAAATGCATTTTGGGTAAGCAAAAACTTCCGTGGCTCCCATTGGACAAACGCTTTGACATGGCCTCCAGCGTTTGAAAGCTGATAATACGGTAAAGCTAGAAAGTCGGTTTCCCTAGAACTTATGTTAATTTCATTTCCTTTAAAATGCTGAAAATCTACAATTAGAGAAGGTTTGCTGATAAAGTGTGCTGCTACAAACCGGTAATTTACTTTTCCCCAATTAGCCAAATTTAAGGAATGGGCCATCTGAAATGATACTTTACTATACGCATGATCTCCAAACGCTTTTTCAAAAATACCCGAAAAAGTAGGTCCTGATTCATTGGATAGACGTCTAGCCCCATTGAATCGGCGCCAAGTTGCAAGAGGCTGATAACGAATGATTGTCGAACTATAAACTTGATTACTTCTATTAAATGACTCCCCATTCGGCTCAAAAATTCTGTCTTTATAGAAATAGCCATTCTCCACATGATTATCCAAGCTTGAACGTGATCGGTACGCTATTGTCGTATTGAGATTCCAATGAGAATTAAATTGGTATGAATATGTGGCTTTTATAAAATCATCCTGGTAAAGCTTTACATAATTCTTAGAAAGAAATAGGGCATAAAACATATTAATTTTAGCTGATATGGGTTCAGTGGAATTTAGTTGACGCGTATCGGAACCAATCGAAAATTTTATTCGTTGGCGATTCTCATCCCAATTTCGCTCAGCATAAACAGAGCCATTCCATGCTTTTCGATTAAAAGCATATTGGATATCAAAACCTGTACCCCAATAATCAGCTAGTTTATTTGTAAATCGATAATCTACTGACCTGCCAAAATGATATCCATCGACTGCATTAAAACCGGTTTGAATGCCACTTAACGAAAGGCGTGATCCAAGACCTTTTTGACCATACGTATAAATCCTAGGATACAAAATGTCGCCTAAGCGGAACCTAGGCAATGCATTAACCGAATCTTTTAATCTTTTTTTCGCATCAATTACATACAAACTATCTGCTTCTTTATAACCCTTCACTTCAGACTCAGTTAAAGGAACTTGCCTTTCCTCTTCCCAAAAAGTCTCATTTTTCATACTAGCAGTTGAATCTACAGTAAACGTATAATCCGATTTGAACTCTTCTTTCAGTTCTTTCTTTTCTTCCTTATCTACATCCTTCAAAAGCTTTTTTAACTTCTTACGCGTCAATTCTTTGCCCAGAGCTAATTTAGGAGATGAAACCTTTTCTTTATTTATTTCTTTTGCCCATTCCTTATGTAAACGTTCTTCGATAATCGTAGGCTTAACCAAAAAAGCAGGATTTACTTGAATCGTATACTCCTTCACTTGCGTGATGTAGCGAAAAGTCGCTCCAAAGCCCATCGCATCAAAATTTATATGTACATCATAATTAATCGGCATCCAAACTCCCTTAAACAAGGCATTCTGTTGCTGAAAGGTATAATAGCCCTGAGAATTTCGAAAGGCTAAACTAAAGGAATAAATACTCCATGTATCTTCAACAATCGACAAAGTACCTTCAAATAAATCGGATGAACTCGATTTAGGCTTTACCTGAATCTTGGAAATCGTTTGGCCATTTAACTGAAAACTACCCAAGTAAGCAAACTTGTAAAAAGAAAATGCCGAAGGAGATAAGGGACTAATTAACGAAAACCAAACTTTAGGTTGATAAAAATTAGTTTGTGTGATGCGCAAATTTGGAGGCTCTGAATTACGAATAACTGCAGGAAGGTTATTCCGATTAGATAAAACCTTTTCTTCCAATCGATTCGGTTTGCTATACGTAATTTGATTAATTCCCTCTAATACATAAGTAGATCCAACCCTAATACCCGCTTCTTTCTCCAATTGTTTACCCACAATCGTATTCATCAACTTGGATATAGAAGTTATTTTACCAACCCCTTTTACATATCCTTTCGCGGAATACCGATCAATCTCTTTCAAATGAAATGGGGCCATGGAGATCATCCGTCGCATCATCCCAATGGCTGGGTCTTCTTTCAAACCTCCCACGTTCACATCTTGAAGCGTAACCACTTCTTCGACTAACGCCACTTGCAGTACGAGATCTGAAGCCAACGAAATCTGCTGTACTTTTGGTGTGTGACCTAAAAATCGGAATACAATTTCATGCGTTCCCTTAGGTAATTGAATGGCAAATTTTCCATCTTCATTGGCAAGGGTACCTTTGTTTAAATTGTTAACCCAAATCGTTGCAAATGGTAGAACTTCTCCTTGCTTGTTTTGAACGACCCCTGATACCGTTTGCCCCAAACTGACAAAAGAGGTAATGCAATAGATGAATAAAATTATTAGTGGATTTTTCATACTACAATACAAAGGAAATTCAGGCAAAACACCATATAGAAAACTGATAATTTGATAAAAGGCTGTAAATTTGGGCAAATGGGATTTACACACCGACAACTTTTTCAGAAACACATGGCCCCAACGTCCGATGCTCCTTTGGCATTGGAAATTGTATCCGCTCAACATATCTACCTAACGGATTGTCATGGAAAAACATATATCGATTTAATTTCCGGTATTGCCGTTTCCAATGTAGGTCATCGAAATCCAAAAGTTGTTCAGGCAATAAAAAATCAAGTAGACCAATACATGCACCTCATGGTCTATGGAGAATATATCCAAAGCCCCCAAGTATTATTAGCCGAAGCTCTAGTTAAATCAACCCTTACAAATCATTTAAATCAGGTCTATTTTACGAATTCAGGCACAGAAGCAGTTGAAGGCGCTATGAAATTGGCAAAACGTTATACCAAACGTACCGAATTCATTTCCTGTTATAACGCCTATCACGGTGCCACACAAGGCGCATTATCGTTAGCCGGTGATGAAAATTTCAAAAACAGCTTTCGTCCTTTATTGCCTGATATCCAACACATTAACCATGGTAACCTGCATGATTTAAGTTTAATTACAACTAAAACTGCTGCAGTCATCATCGAAATTGTTGGCGGTGAAGCAGGAGTGAAGCAAGCAAGCAAAACCTACTTCACCGCCCTCCGTGAAAAATGTACCCAAACCGGTTGCCTATTAATCATCGATGAAATACAAACTGGATTTGGGAGAACGGGGACATTTTGGGCGTACCAACAAATGGACATTCAGCCTGATATTTTATTAACAGCTAAAGGAATGGGAGGAGGAATGCCAATCGGCGCTTTTCTGGCCAATGAAACTGTCATGCGTACTTTATCTTATGAGCCGGTATTAGGTCACATTACCACGTTTGGTGGACACCCTGTTTCCTGTGCAGCCTCCTTAGCAACATTGAATTACATTCATGAAAATGATATACTTAGCGGTGTCAGAGCTAAATCTGACTTATTTAAAGCATTATTAGTCCATCCAATTATTCAAGAGGTCCGTGGAGTAGGACTCATGATTGCCGTAGAAATGAAGGATTTCAAAACGGTCAAAGCGGTCATCGATACCTGCATCGAAAATGGTCTTATCACCGATTGGTTTTTATTCTGTGACAATGCGCTTCGCATTGCGCCACCCCTTGTGATCACTGAGGATGAAATAAAAATGGCTTGCAACATCTTGTTACAAGCCATGGATAAAGTCTTTAAAAACTAGCTTAAGCGTGCTTAAGCAATGTTTCCGACAAAACAGATTTAGGGATATTACCACCCACTAAACGTTCCACCATTTCACCATTCTTGAATACCATTAATGTAGGAATCGAACGAATACCTAATGAGGCAGGCACTGCCGAATTCGCATCCACATTCATTTTAGCGACAATTGCTTGACCTTCAACATCTCCAGCTAACTCCTCCACAATTGGTCCTATCATTTTACATGGTCCACACCATTCAGCCCAAAAATCAACTAATACTGGCGTTGACGTTCCAATCAATTCTTTAAAGTTGGCATCAGTTGCCTCAACATATTTTCCCATTTTCTAGATTATTTTAAAATTCAAAATTAAAACATTTCAACTATAAGATTAAGTTCCTTCCCAATAAATTATGAAATTAATTTGAAGGTAACATTTTCTAATTCAGCTAATTCAGCAATTAATGGCTTACCAATACGAATTTGCATTTTCCTAGATAAAAAATCCATTTGTAGCTTTTCCGCTTCATCAAAAACCTCAACGACCAATTTTTTTGTGCCTTTATTGCGTTCGAGTACGTCATGTAAATTATCCAACATACGTGCATTCAAATCACGCAAATTCAACAATAACTTCAATTCCTTCGTACGTTCTTCTAGGATTTCAGAAAGTAATTCAATCGATTGAATCTTAAATACCAATTGCTCCATGTACCGGTTTTTTTGTTGGTACGATCCCTGAATGTACAACATGCGATCCTGTCCAATAAACCGTTCAAATTCAATATAGTCCTTTCCAAAAAGCGCAAATTCATAATTTCCAGCATAATCCTCTAAGGTAAAAATCATGAATTGGTTTCCGTTCGCAGACGTTCGCGTATTTACTTTGGAAACGATGCCAGCAATGGACTGCACCACTTTGGGCCTTGTTTCTAATAAGGTTGTATTTGAATTCGTGAAATTCGAAATTTCAGTACGGTA
>CANHKE010000159.1 GCA_947461155.1 Cytophagaceae bacterium
CTAAATCACGAACTAGACTTCTAATATAAGTACCCTTAGAACAGGAAATTTCAAATTGAACTAGAGGAAATTTTGAAGCATCTATGTTGAAATCATAAATATGAGCGTCGCGAATTTTAATAGCTAAAGAAGATTCATCCACTCCATTTCGCGCATGAGTATATAATCTTTGACCATTTAATTTAATCGCGGAATATATAGGTGGTAATTGCTTAATCTCCCCCAAAAAATGACTCTTAATACAATCATTTATTGCTAAATCTGAAATATGATCCATCGGGTATTCGCCGTCAAATTCGGTCTCTAAATCAATTGAGGGAGTCGTTTTGCCAAACACCATTTCACCCGTATAGGTTTTGGGCATATTTTGAAAGAAATCAATTTTTTTGGTGTGCTTGCCGACGCAAATGATAAGTAAGCCTGTGGCCAATGGATCTAAAGTACCAGCATGACCGATCTTTTTAAATTTACCTAAATACTTCATTTTCTTAACTACGTCAAATGAAGTCCAGGTAGCTGGCTTATTAATTAAATAAAACTGATTTTCGATTCGTTCTAATTCCACCACAAATATAAGCCTAATGCAATTCCGACAATGACACGATAATAACCGAAGAATTTAAATCCATATCGATTAACTAAATTAACCATAAATGTTATGGAGAGAAGTGCTACCACAAAAGAGACTAAAAAACTTATACCGAGATATAAACCATTTTCACCCTTCAAATAAACAGGTAAGTCCGCTTGATAGTCCAACATCTTCTTGGCGCATGCCCCTAGAATTGTAGGTATGCCTAGTAAAAAAGAATATTCTACAGCATCCTTATGCGATAGACCGACAATCCTTCCTCCTATAATGGAAGCTCCAGATCGTGATACACCCGGTATCATAGCCAAACATTGGAATAAACCAATCTTAACCGCATTGAACTTCGACATATTACCAATCGTATTAGCTTCTTCTTTTTTATCTATAACCCATTGATCAATAAATATTAATACGATACCGCCGATAAACCAACTAAAACTAATAAACCAGTAACCTTCAAAAAGCGCTTCCAATAAATCATCTAGCAATAATCCAAATACAACTGCAGGTATAAACGAATATATAACGTACAAGTAAATCTGAAATGAACTAGTCAGGCGTTTAAAATATAAAAGAGGCACAGCCATTATAGCGCCCAATTGAATAAAGATGGTAAAGAAATTCAAAAAAGGGGAGGGCTTAATATCCAATAAATGCTCACTAACAATTAGGTGAGCCGTGGAAGAAATTGGCAAAAATTCTGTAAGTCCTTCAATCAAGCCTAATATAATTGCCTGAAATAAATCAATCATTATGACGCTTATTAAATAAGGAGAATAGCGGAATAATTACGCCAATAAGAACAAAAATAGGACCTAAGGTTAAACCCAAAAATCCAAATCCAAATGGCTCTTTATCTAATGTCATAATGATAAAACCAATGAACATACATATAAAACCACTAATCAAAACTAGGACGTTTTTGGCGTTTAATGGAAAATTAGAATGATTATTTGATGCCATTTTAAATAAGATTTACATGTGAATTTTTCAAATAGTTTCGAATCGAAAAATAAGTACTAAAAAGACTAAATAAAACACAAAATAGAAGCGTGGATACGAATAGCGTCATTTGCATTTCCGTATTAAAAACTAAAAGTTTAATTTCTGGTAATTGTGATGTGATATATAAAACAAGGCCATTAACAAGCGCGTAGCCTAACAAACTTCCTACTAAACCCAAAATCGCAGCATTAATAAGATAGGGCTTCATGATAAACTGATCTGTCGAACCTAATAACTGCATGGATTTCAATAATAAGCGATTCCCGTGTATTTGCAATCTAATATAATTAGCTAATTGAACATAAATCCAAATGCAAAGTATTAGTATCAATAAGGTAACGATACTTGTAATAACCTTTATTTTAGGAGTTAATGTCAATAACAATTGAGAAGGATAGCTAACATCAAAGACACCGGGAATAGATTTAAATTTGGTTGACAAAACAGCTATTTTAGTCGCAGTTTTAGAGGAATCTACTAAACCAATGATCGCTAAATTTTTAAACGGATTTACATCACCTAAAAGCTCTTCATAGTTTTCATGTGATGAAGCTAAAAAGTCTTTTGCAATACGTTCTTTAGATACAAATTGTATGTTTGAACCATCAACTGAAATGTCTTTTTTAATCAATTTTATTGTTTCATTAATTTGGTTAACCTGAAGGGAATCATCAAAGTACACATAAACCTTCATTTGATTTTGTAAATGTACTCCCCAAGAATTAACCCCGGTAATCAACAATACAAAGAAACCGATGATAAATGCTAAACCAGAAACCGATGCGACCATCATCGAATTTAATGATGTCGACTTTATTTTATTATTTTTCATTTTCAGCATTCATTTTTTCAATAAGATCACGCAAATAGGCCGCTTCTTCATAATTTTCATTAACTAAAGCCTCTTTTAATTGGTTTTCCAATTCTATAAGTGATTTTCCAACTTCTTCGTCTTCTAAAATTTCATTGGAACTGTCTTGACTTAGGTTATCCGAGTCAATGCAAATTGAGGCTAATAAATTAGTATTTATTCGTATGTCTTTTTTCATTCTAATAGCGATGGCTAAGGCATCTGATGGCCTAGCATCAATAATTCTTGCTTCTGAATTTTGCATTAAATGAATGGCTGCGTAAAAAACACCATCTTTAAATGCAGTAATCTCTACATAGGATAAATCTATTTGACTAGTTTCAAAGATTCGGACAACTAAATCATGCGTAAGTGGTCTACTTACAGTAATACCCTCCATAAAAATTGAAATGGATTGAGCTTCTTGACTTCCAATAACAATTGGAAAAGACAAATTGACCGACTCGATCGATTGCAATATTAATATATACGAATTAGCTCCAACTGAACTTGGAGTAATAGCAGTAATTTTTAATGTATGAATATTTGGCAAATGAAATTCAAAATTATAAGCAAATATACCACATTGAGACCTAAATTTAGCGGCTTTTTAGTTTTTTTATGAGTCTAGGTACAATATCGAAAACATCACCAACTATACTGTAATCCGCATTTTTGAAAAAAGGTGCTTCTGGATCATTGTTAATGACAACGATCGTTTTAGATGAATTAACACCCGCTAAATGTTGTATAGCACCTGAAATACCGCAAGCGATGTAAATGTCAGGTGAAATTTTGATACCTGTTTGACCAACATGCTCATGATGAGGACGCCAATTCAAATCTGAAACAGGCTTAGAACATGCAGTAGCGGCATGAAGTAAACCTGCTAATTCCTCAATCATTGGCCAATTAGACCCATCTTTCAATCCACGCCCTGCGCCAACGACCGTAGTTGCATCGGATAATGAAATTCCTGCCTCAGATGGCTTTACCGATTTTACTCGAATAGAGGTATCCGAATTAGGTTTCATGAAATGGGGAGTAATGCCAACATATTTATCAGTGAATGTTGAAGAAGAACACTTAAAATTGGCATTTAAAATAATCAAGCTTTGACTTATCACGCTTGTGTATTTCGAATGCGCTTTATTATTAAAATTACTTGTCGTATATGTTAATTTAGAATTTTCCCATTCAAACTCAGTTACCTGTGACTTAACATGAGCTGAATACTTTACAGCAATTTGAGGGAATAAAGCATCTATTAAAACAGATTTGTAACCGAGTGCTAACTGAATATTTTTAGTTGAAAAATCGTTCGTCAAACTGACAATAAGCTCTTTGTCAATAAGTATCACCTCTTGATTGGTTTGAATGACATTTAATTCAACATGTTGAAGGTCAGGCAATTGGTATGAAGAACATTGAGAAAAAGTATACAATACCATTTTCTTGCATTTCAAATCAATAGCCTTAGCTAAAAGATTAAGAGACTTACCCGTTAATTTATCATTACTAAAATCAACAAATACAGCTATATTTTCCATGTTAATTATGCGTTAAATAGTAAATCAATTAAATCCTCTGCTTTTTCAGGAGCAATCACAATACCTTTTCGAGTTGACTCTACTAAATCAATTTGGAGTAAAGTATCACTTGAATAATTTAAAGGAGTTCTAACTAAAATTTCTTTCGTTCGTGCCGACATAATACCCCGCATATTTGGAATCTTCCATTCAGCGATTGGTTCTTGGCAACCTAATACTGCTGGTAACTTACTTTGAATCGTAGCCTTTCCACGAATCGTTTCAATTTCAATTTCAATTTCTTCCCCAACAATCTGTAATTGAGAAACTGGACTAAATACGGGCATATTTAAACTCGCTGCCACAAGACTAGGAACAATGGCATTTCCATAGTCAATGGTTTCTTTACCCATTAAAATCAAATCTATTGATTGCTCATTAACGTATGCACAAATTTCTTGACTTACTTGTGCAGAATCAACTGGATCGGCATCCACTCTAACAGCGCGATCAGCACCCAAGGCTAAACATTTGCGAATCAAAGGCTCTGAATCTGATTTGCCCACATGAAATAGAATTACTTCTGCGTCCCCGCTTTCTTTGATTTCTATGGCACGCGATAGGGCATAATCATCATATGGTCCTACAATAAATGTTAGGCCTTCTAAATTAAACCAGCTATTTTCGCTTACAGATA
>CANHKE010000160.1 GCA_947461155.1 Cytophagaceae bacterium
GTTAGTGATTAACGCACTTCCCGAAATATGATAGACTTTCGGGGGAATGCTGTCCGTTTTAGCCGTTTCTTCGGCATGCGTTTTGAGTTGTGTTATTAAGCCAAAACATAGAAAAACAAAGATGCGCGAAGGTGTCATTCAAACAGGGGTTGTTTGTTCAGGTGTAAAATTCGTCTTTATTTTTGACAAAATTGTATAATTATCAAATCGGAACTTATAAAAATCAAACAACTAATCTTTTTCATAGGGTTGAATGCTATTTATCTCTAAATGTCAGCTGTTGGTCGAAAAACTACTTTTAGTTATTGATAATACCCTAGCTTTGAGGATTCATTTATTATCCGCCTTTATGTATTTAGCTAGAATTGCACTTGTTCTCATCGTAGCTATAAGTAGCATGCATTCCATTTTCGCTCAAAACGCGTCCTCGATAGACGGGAAATTAGTGGATGCAAACCAACCCGTAGAATTCGCAAACGTTCTAGTCTATCAAGCTGCTGATTCTTTGAAAATTGTCAAATATGCGACATCGGATAGTTTGGGGAATTTCAAAATTGGATCAATCCCTGCAGGAAAATATCTTTTGAAAACCCAATTGATGGGTTACGAACCAATGCGTATTCCGTTTACATTGGAAGCAAATCAAGTCAAACATTTGGGCCCCTTAGCTTTACGTACCGATAGTAAATTGTTGGCCTCCGTTGAGGTCATTTCGCAGAAAGAAATCATACAAAAAACGACGCAAGGCTTTATTATTCAAGCCAAAGATAACCTAACCCAAGCAGGAGGAAGCGCCACGGATTTACTTAAAAGCATCCCCACGGTAGTTGTGGATGCGGATGGGGCCATTACGGTGCGCGGCAAAGGGCCGATGATTTTAATTAATGGACGAAATTCTGGAATTTCATCTACGGACTTGATTCCGGCAAGTAGTGTGGCCAGTGTGGAAATAATCAATAACCCATCCGCACAATATGATGCAGATTCAGAAGGTGGAATTATCAATATCACGTTAAAAAAATCGAATAAAGGAGGGACAAATGTTTCTTCATCAGTTGGTGGTGGATATGGGGCAAAGGGAAGGGGAAGTGCGGCATTTAGTATAAACCGACAAGCCGGCAAATGGAATGTCGGGTTGAATTACGACATGCGTTATTCTGCACGTAAGCGCTTAGTAGATGCCAATCGTATCAGCTATGATCAGCCACTGAATTATTTATTGATCCAACATCGCGAAGATAATCGCATCGAACAAACGCAAAATTTGAAACTTAATGTGGATTATGCCTTGACTGAAAAGGATGTGATTAATTTGGAGGTATTGGGCAATTTTGAAGGACAAAATAATGATGAAGTTTTACGATCTAGATTCAGTTCAAATGCGCAGATTTTTACCTCGCAAAATGTACGGGAATCATGGGAAGTAGAGAATAGTTTCGTGGCAGAATTTGCGGCAACTTACAGTCATCAATTCGAGGATAAACGCGAACATTTGAGCTTTTTGGCAAGTACCGCTCTGGAACATACCAATCAAGATACTGACATAAAAACGTTTGGACTATCCGCCACAGATCGAATGATTGATCCTACCTTTTGGCAACGAACGTATAGTTACGAGAAACCGCGTATTTCGACGTTTAAATTTGATTATAGCAAGCCTGTTAGCGAAAAGACTTCTATTGATTTTGGATATAAGGGCATTGTTCGATCGACGCATATTGATTTCCAAAACCAAGCTAAAATTGCCGGGATTTATGTCAAAAACCCGGAGCGCAGTAATATCTTTCAGTTTAATGAACAGATTCATGCCGCCTATTTGCAGGTGAAATCGGAGCCAAGCCAACGATTCAAATATGATGTGGGTTTACGTGCGGAACAGGTTTATAATTCGGGAACTTCGGTATCGAATTCCTCAATTGCGTTTAATCGGCAGTATTTTAATGCTTTCCCTACGGCGAATGTGGCGTATTATTTGAACGATGCCGACTTCATTAAATTCAGTTACAGCAAGCGAATTAATCGGCCAGGGTTAGGGGCATTAAATCCGATGATTGACATTACGGATTCATTGAATCAACATGGCGGAAATCCATATTTAAAGCCAGAGCTTGTTGACGCCTTTGAAATAGGCTATTCCAAAGAAGCTAATGGCTGGAGTTTGTCGAGTAGTGGATTTTACCGGCAGTCAAAAAATATCATTCGGCCCTATATCGAAATGCTGCCAAACGGTGTAGCCATTACGAAGCCGCAAAACTTTGGCAATGCCTATATTTTTGGAGTGGAAGAAATTCTAACGGTTAGTCCTACGCGGTATTGGTCAGTGAATACCAGTGTATCTATTTTTAACCAGAAAATTGATGGAACTACGATTAGTTCAGATATCGCCAGCGAAGTGCTTAGCTGGTATGGCAAAATGATCCACAATTTTACAATATCCAAGCAAACGAAATTACAATTAATCGGTATTTATAATTCACCAACTGCCATGCCTCAAGGGACTCGGTCTGCAACGTACAATATTGACCTTGGTTTTCAGACAAAAATTCTGAAGGGCAAAGGCGGTTTAGGCGTGGTCGTTAGTGATATTTTCAACATGCAAAAAAGTGGCAATATTGCTTCAGACGCCTATTTCAAGTTGGAGCGATTTAACAAAATCGACACGCGCGCCTTGTTTATCACTTTTGCCTATTCGTTCTCCAATATTTTCAAAGAATCGTTGTTGGAAAATAAATTCTCCAACGATTAAGTTAATGCGTTTGAAACGGCGATGCCGGCAACCCTTCTCGATTAATTAAGTTGGCCCCATCCGGATTATCAGCCCAGGCATAGCGCACGTACATTGGCTCGGAAACCTCATCGCTCCATACGATAATGCTTTCGCCTTCAATGATCACTTTGGCCCAAACGAATTTTTTGTCTTTCCCCGCGATGGCAAAATAAGTTAGTTCGTCTTCATCTTGCTTGTTGATGGCCAAGCCACTACCCGTCTCGCGGAAACGAATCCGAATCCGCTTCCCTTCGATTTGATGGGATGCATAAATCGGACCAGACGAAACGATGTTTTCCCCATAGGCGAGTTTGCGTGCGGCGAGGGCAAGTCGTTCGCCGATGGGCTTTTTAGTCAATGGGTGAATGTCATTCCATTCGCCTAGATCGATGGTAACGGCCATACCGCTTTTCGGAATGGATAAACTTTTCAGTTGGCCTTCGCGCAAGATGGCCCAATTGGATTCGCTCGGCAGAAAATTTCGATCTTGAAATCCGGGTAATTGCACGTATAAAAAGGGGATTTCGGATTGCTTGAATTGTGTCCGCCAGTCTTTGGCAAGGGCTGGCAACAAGTATTCGTAGACTTCGGGTTTACTCGCATTTGATTCGCCTTGGTACCAAACAATCCCTGTTAATCCGTAGGAAGTGAAGGGGGCAATCATCGCATTGTATAGGGCTGTGGGCGGGAATTGGTTCGGTGCAGGGGGCTCAAATTGGGGTGCGAAAACTTCGCCAACTTTATATTTCCAGTCGCCTTGTAGGTCGAAGGTTTGATTGCCTACGATCATTTCGTAGCGTTTGTCGGGAACAAAACCCCCTTTGCCGGCGGTGTTTGTCACGCGAATCACGAGTAGATTTTTGCCGGCCTTAAGGAGTCCGCTTTTTACGATATACCGTCGTGGGGGATATTGGTAGGTGATATTTCCTACTTGTTCGCCGTTGACAAAAACTTGATCGGCATCTACAATGCGGCCTAAAAATAAGTTGGCCGGCATGCCCGCAAGTGCTTCCGGAATCTCGATTTCGCGTCTAAACCAAACGACACCGTTCAAGTCTTTCAACCCTTGGTCTTCCCAAAATCCGGGGATGGCGTAGCGTTGCCAACCTTTAGGCTGATAGCTCGGGTCGGCCCATTTTTCGGAGAGACCACGGTCGGCGGATTTTTTTTTCGCAATGGGAGGAGCGATGGTTTTGCTGGTATCCTTTACGAAGGCCGGGAATTCTTTGAGGCCAGCTTCGCTGATCCAGGATTCGATGGGAGTTCCGCCGACGCTGGAATTAATAATGCCGATGGGCACTTGGTATTTGGCAAATAAATCGCGGGCAAAGAAATACGAAACGGCGCCCATTTTCAGGACGTTTTCTGGGTTAACAGGCAGCCACGTACTGGCGGGTAACTGCGTTTGAACGTCTACTTTGGAGATGGCGGTAGGAATAAAGAAATTCCGAATCTGCCGGTTGTTTGCTGTGGCAATGTCCGAAGGGTATTTCTCCTTCACGCGCTCCATATTAATGACCATGTTCGACTGTCCCGCGCACAGCCAAACATCTCCGAAAAGTACATCTTCTAAAGTGATGTCATTTTTGCCAGTAAGCTTAATTATATGGGGTCCGCCGGCTGGATATGCGGGTAACTGAGCTAGCCAATTGCCTTGTTTGTCGGCCTGCGTCCGGATTATTTTTGTGCCTATCTGGATCCGAATTTTCTCACCGGGGCTGGCCCAACCCCAGAGTTTGGTTGCTTGATCACGTTGCAAGACCATGCCGCTACTGACGAGGGAAGGGAGTTTGATTTGTGAAATGGAATAGAATGAAATCAGAATAAACGCAAGGGTAAGTTTCGTTTTCATTGCTTACAGTTTAGAGCTTAGAATGGAGTCATTTATA
>CANHKE010000161.1 GCA_947461155.1 Cytophagaceae bacterium
TTATGACCGATAAAACCCTAAGTAAAATCGAACGTGATCGCATCTGGGTTCTTTATATCATCGCATTTTTTGTCATGTTTTTCTGGTCGGCATTCGAACAAGCAGGCTCATCGCTAACGTTTATTGCGGACCAACAAACCGATTTGCATTTCTTGGGCATCGAATTACCCCCTAGTTCGGTACAAAATGCCAATTCCATATTCATCGTATTATTAGCCTTTCCGTTTAGTTGGCTTTGGGGATGGCTACAAAAACGCGGTTTAGAACCAAACTCGCCAGCCAAACAGTCAATCGGCTTATTGCTTCTAGCCACGGGCTATTTCATTATCGCTTCGCAAGTGAAAGATTTAGGTACTGAAAAATTAGGTGTAGCTTGGCTATTTTGTATGTATTTATTCCATACGATGGGCGAACTTTGCTTATCACCGATTGGACTTTCATTGGTTGCCAAATTAGCTCCCAAGCGTTTCTCATCGCTTTTAATGGGTGTTTGGTTTATTGCCAATGCGGCAGGCTACGCGCTAGCAGGTACCTTGGGGGCCTTGTTGCCTTCCATTGAACCAGGCGCTGCGCTACCAAGTTTCCTGGGTATTGACATTCATAATTTATACGAATTCTTTATGGTTTTCGTTTCCTTAGCTGGAGCGGCTGCTATTTTACTTTACATCTTGGCCGCGGGGCCATTAAAACGAATGATGCATGGCATCAAATAACATATGCACGGACCTGACCACCATTTACACGAACAACATTTAAAGAGCTCTGACTTCATTACGGATATCGTAATTGGCATGTCGGACGGACTAACCGTACCATTTGCACTCGCTGCTGGTTTATCTGGCGCAGTTGATTCCGCAGCCATCGTCACCACGGCGGGTATTGCTGAAATTGTCGCAGGATCCATCGCCATGGGTCTGGGAGGTTATTTGGCCGGCCAAACGGAACAAGAACATTACGAAGCAGAATTAAAGCGCGAATACGAAGAAGTGGAACGCGTACCGGAACGCGAAAAAGAAGAGATCCGAGAAGTTTTTGAAGATTATGGTCTAAGCCCAGAAGCGCAAGATATCGTGGTAGAAGCTATTTCAAAAGATAAAGATAAATGGGTTGATTTTATGATGCGCTTTGAATTAGGACTTGAACGCCCTAATCCCAATAGAGCTAGAAATTCCGCTTTGACGATCGGAGTGTCCTACATTACGGGAGGATTTATTCCCTTAATACCCTATTTCTATGTTACACACCCTGTCGACGGATTAAAATATTCCGCGGCAGTTACGATTTTAGCATTATTGATTTTCGGCTATTTTAAAAGCAAAATAACCGGACAAAATCCGGTTATTGGTTCACTGAAAGTGACGTCGATTGGCGCTGCAGCGGCTGCGGCGGCCTTTATGGTTGCTAAATTGTTTCAATAACCTTTAACGGTATCATCCCCTCTTGAATCTGCTCCTCCCTGCAAACGTCCATCAGGGAGGACTAAAATACCTTCTACTAATCCAATTCCTCCTGCATTAGTGAATTCATACCCTTTCGCTTTCAATCGAGCCATTTGCTCCTCAGAAAAACGCTTCGGTTCCACGCGGGTATTATCAGGTAACCATTGATGGTGAAAACGAGGAAATTCAACGGCCTGCTGCATATTCATCCCCATTTCAAGCGTATTTAATACCACTTGAAAAACACTTGTAATGATTGTAGATCCTCCTGGAGTACCTACCACCATTTTCAATTGTCCATTCGATTCTAAGATGGTAGGCGTCATACTAGACAACATCCGTTTGCCGGGTTGAATTTCATTGGCTTTAGAACCCACTAATCCAAATAAATTGGGAACACCAGGTTTTGAGCTAAAATCATCCATTTCATCATTCAGTAAAAATCCGGCACCGCCTACGAAGACCTTACTTCCATATGAATTGTTCAGCGTTGTTGTAATTGAAACAGCATTGCCATCTTTATCTACAATCGAATAATGTGTCGTCTCTGGACTCTCATAACCAGCAAAAGTACCTGCTTGGATATCGGAACTTTTAGTAGCCTTCGTGAAATCCAATGATTTCATTCGATTCGCTAGATAGTCGGAATCCATCAAACCCGATACCGGCACCTTAAAAAAGTCAGGATCACCTAACCACAAGGCACGATCAGCATATACACGTCTTTCGGCCTCAATCATTACTTGGAGCGTTGAATCTGAATTTGGGCCCCATTTCGCTAATGGAAAAGGCTCAACCATTTTCATCAATTGCGCTAAGGCAATACCGCCACTAGAGGGAGGTGGCATTCCGATCATTCGGTAATTCTTATAATTAGAAATTAAAGGTTTCCGCCAAACAGCTTTGTATTTACGTAAATCTTGATGAGAGATTAATCCATTTTGTTTACGCATTTCCTCCACAATCAGATCTGCCGTTTTTCCAGCATAAAAACCGTTGTTCTTATCTTGAGCAATGCGTATAAGCGTTTGCCCTAAGTCAACTTGTTTTAGGAGCTGACCTTTACCAAATTCTTGCCCATCCGATGAGATCAAATATGATTTATCAGGATTTTGTTTTAAAAAATCTACTCTGTTCCGATTAAGTCCTCTCGCTTCTTTTTCAGTTAAAACGACGCCGTTTATTGCCAAATCAATCGAAGGCTGAACTAAATCGGCCCAAGGTAATCGGCCAAACTTACGATGCATTTCAACCATGCCTTTAACAGTACCTGGAACACCAGCTGAAAAAATACCAACGAAACTTTTACCATCAATCACAGTACCCGTTGAATCCAAATACATATCCCGACTTGCCTTTTGTGGCGCTTTTTCACGATAATCTAAGGTATAAGATTTGCCTTTGGCAGTACGATAAACTAAAAAACCGCCCCCTCCAATATTTCCTGCAGCCGGATGACAAACAGCTAAAGCAAAATTTACGGCTACTGCCGCATCGATTGCATTTCCACCCTTTTGAAGAATTTGTAAACCAATTTCACTCGCTACAGGATGCGTGGAAACAACCATTCCCTGCTTGGCTTCCACCAGAGGTTTCTGTGTTACTTGGGCAATGGTAGAAAAACTGAGAAGAATCAGTAATGATAATTTATAATGCATAGTAGGTTCAGATAGATAAAAAATTAAAGGAATTAAAATTAGATAGAAAAATACAAATTTGTAGAATTTTGATATGCCGAGATAAGAAAAATATAAATTATCTTTGTTGGTGTAACCCAATTTTTCAATTTAAACGATTAGTTAGCGTGGATATTTTCGAGAAAGTAGTCAAAAACATGGGGCCAATAGGCGCTCATGCACATTATTCACATCATTATTTTTCTTTCCCAAAATTAACGGGCGAATTAGGTCCGCGTATGACTTTTATGGGAAAAGAGATGTTAAATTGGTCGTTAAACAACTATTTAGGATTAGCTAACCACCCAGAAGTCCGCAAAGCAGATGCCGATGCAGCAGCCAAATATGGCCTAGCTTATCCAATGGGCGCGCGTATGATGTCTGGAAATACAGATGAACATGAGGAATTTGAGCGTCAATTAGCTGAGTTTGTAGGTAAAGAAGATGCCTTTTTACTTAATTATGGTTACCAAGGAATCATGTCAATCATCGAATGTATGGTTGACCACCGCGATATAATCGTATATGATGCAGAGTCACACGCATGTATCATTGACGGAATACGCTTACACAAAGCTAAGATGGGTGATTATTATAAGTTTAACCACAACGACATGGATTCGTTGCGCAAGAACTTAGAAAGAGCCACCAAACGTACGCAGGAAACAGGAGGAGGTATTTTAGTCATTACAGAGGGTGTTTTTGGTATGTCAGGAAAAGTAGGTTCGTTAGATAAAATTGTGGACCTTAAAAAAGATTTCAATTTCCGTTTATTAGTGGATGATGCGCATGGATTTGGTACAATGGGTGCAAATGGACGTGGCGTAGGCGAACACCTAAACTGTACAGAGGGAATTGATCTATACTTTTCCACATTCGCAAAATCGATGGCAGCGATTGGGGCATTTGTCGCAGCGCCAAAAGACATTATCATGTATTTAAAATACAACATGCGATCTCAAACCTATGCTAAAGCGCTACCTATGCCCTTTGTAATTGGAGGCATGAAGCGTTTAGAACTCATTAAGAAGCACCCTGAATTACGTGATCAGTTGTGGGCAAATGTAAAAGCACTACAAAAAGGCTTAATTGAAAAAGGCTTTGATATTGGGGAGACAACATCACCAGTAACTCCTGTATTTTTACATGGAGATTATGATATTGCAGCCGTGACTTCGTTGGTTAGAGACCTACGAGAAAATATGGGAATCTTTTGTTCAATCGTTGTTTACCCGGTTGTTCCTAAGGGTCAAATTATGTTACGCATAATCCCAACATCGTCACATACCATCGCTGATATTAATTACACTACTACATGTTTTGCAGAAGTTCAAAAACGCCTTCAGGCGGGCTATTATCGTGATTTAAACTAAGATTTGAATCTATTTTAGGTTTTTTTTCACTTTTTTAACTTTTTTTTGGCTTTTTTTTGCAGAATAATTTGCAGGATATACATTTTTCACTAAATTTCGCCTTATAAGCGCTTCAAACAGCGAATAAAGACAATCTAATTTTTTTACAACCAAAAATTCAA
>CANHKE010000162.1 GCA_947461155.1 Cytophagaceae bacterium
TAAATCCTTAAACGAAGCTCCCGATGTGCTCGTGGGCGACGCCATGTTCGTCAATCTACAAGGGGAAGAATTAGGCTTGCGGAGCGAAGTAACGCCACATAAAATTCCCAAAAAACTTACCTGGAAATCGTTTAAACGTGGTATGGTCATTTGCCACCAATCCTTCATCGTCAAACGTGAAATCGCACCCCGATTTAATGTAGATTATCAATTAAGTTCTGATGTTGACTGGGAAATTAAATGCCTCAAATTAAGCCAAAAAACCATTCAGCTTCCTGACCCGATTTGTCGGTACCTTATGGGAGGAGCCTCCGTCCAAAATTTAAAAAAATCTTGGAAAGAACGTTTTCTAGTGATGAAAAGCCACTTTGGTATTGTGCCCACCATATTCGCACATGCCTGGATTATCGGAAGAGGCGTTCGATTTGCGCTAAAAAAAGGCGGAAAATATTGGTAACCATGGTATATTGCAAGGTATGAAGCATTACCTCTTCCTTCTTTTCGCGTGTTTTTCATTAACCAATGCCTGGGGACAAAAATTTCACTTTGCCACAAGTATAGGAACAAGCCAATTAAATTGGCCGCAAAGCCAAACAAGCCTGAATGCCGGCGCATATTTGCAATTCCAGAAACCAGGTAATCCAACCCAGCTTTATGGTCAATTAACCATTATTGGAAACTTACAAAGCG
This sequence comes from Cytophagaceae bacterium, assembly GCA_947461155.1. GTDB lineage: Bacteria > Bacteroidota > Bacteroidia > Cytophagales > Spirosomataceae > Aquirufa. The sequence goes on from CANHKE010000162.1 coordinate 691, forward strand.
CAACCATCGATAATCACAGCGTCGCATTTCGTGGAGGTAAAGGAGAAATAGGCCTACATCGATTTACTAAATCAGGAATATTTACTTCCGCTAGCATTTACAGCGTGAGTATGGCAAAAAAGACAAGTTCCGCAAAAGGTTATTTCACCTCAGAAGAAAAATTTACCATGCACGGGTTAAGAGCTGGTCTGGGATTTAGAACTCAAGGTAAATTTAAAACTACGTTTCAAGCCAAGGTATTTGAACCCATTGTACGATCTGAAACGATGCACCTTTGGGGAAAAGATCAAAGCCAAAAACTCTCAAATCAATTAGGCTATCAGGCGAGTTTGGAATTCAGCATTCCGAAATGGGCCTTAGGATTTGATTACGAGCAAATAAATTATGGAGCCCCCTTCGCTGCATTAAATGCTACCAGTGCCCAATTAACTTACTTTTTCTAATATGTTCCTTTCCATTTTGCTTAGTTTGCTGAGTTTTAGTACCGATAGTACGCTCAAAACAACAGAACTTCGCGACGTGGAAGTGCGCGTTTTTGAACAAAAAAAATCGAGCTTTTCAAGCCCCGATGCGATTTCAATTCTAGATAGCAAGGCCCTAACACGGACAAATTCAACCAGTTTTGTCTCTGCGCTGAATGCCCAAGCAGGCGTTCGCATGGAAGAACGGTCACCTGGTTCTTACCGAATGGCCATCCGAGGAAGTGCGTTACGCGCACCTTTTGGCGTACGAAATGTCAAAATCTACTGGAATCAAATGCCCCTAACCGATGCGGGAAACAATACCTATTTGGCATTAATTGACCCTGATTTATTTAATCAATTAACCATCATCAAAGGCCCAAGCGGCGGTTTATATGGAGCTGGAACGGGTGGCGTGATGCTTTTCAATAGCCCCAATGCCACGCAGAGAAAAATTATTCATCAGGAAATTGCCAATAGCCTTGGTGGCTATAAACAAAGCTGGGATGTCCAAGCGAACGGCCACCGCCTATATGCTAGTTATTGGGATCAAAATGGCTATCGAAAACAATCCGATATTAATAAACAATGGATCTCGTATGAGTACCACAACGAATTAAGTCGGAATACACAACTCGACATCACCACCTATTATGGCCGCGTGACCTACCAAACGCCCGGTGGTCTGACTTTAAAACAATACCAAACAGATCCGCTTCAGGCACGACCAGCCGCTGGCGCATTTTTGAGTGCAGTGGATCAACAAGCCACGTTTCGATTGAAGACCTTTGGTTTGGGTGTACAACTCGCCAGCCAATGGCACGAAAACTGGAGTTTCACCACAAATCAATCGGTACAAATCAATGCCATTGAAAACCCGACCATTCGGAATTACGAAATCCGTAAAGAACCCAATTTCAGTAGTCGGAATGTGGTTCATTTTAAAAAAGAAGCACTAACGATCGACGCTGGATTGGAATTTCAGGCAGGTACGTTTGACAGCCAGACCTTTGGCAACCGAAAAGGAGTCAAGGACACCTTGCAGTTTACGCAAAACACCAACCTGCAAACGGCGAGTCTATTTATGCAGGCGGAATACCAATTACATAAACGCTGGCAAGTAACTGTGGCTGGAAGCTACAATCAATTTTGGACAGCCTATGTAGGTAATGAAGGTATTTTTTCACCCCGAATTGCGCTCTTGCACCAGTTGAGCCCGCGGCAAAACCTTGTTGCCAAAGTCGTTCACGGCTATTCACCGCCAAGTATTTCCGAAATGCGCCCATCGACCGGCATCATAAACACCACACTTCGGGCGGAAAAAGGCTGGAACAAAGAGGTCAGCTGGCGCGGAAATACCCGTTTCCTCCAATGGAACCTAAGCCTTTATCAGTTTGACTTGGACGAAACGATTGCCATTCGTCGTGCGGCGGATGGATCTGATTACTTTACGAACGTGGGAAAGACACGCCAGCAAGGTATCGAATTGAGCCATGTATGGAAACTAAGTCCAAGTCTTGAACTGACGCATGCGGAGACGATCCAAAACTTTCGATTCGTGAACTATCAAAATGCGACTAAGGATTTTTCTGGAAATCGCTTGACGGGCACGAGTCCGTTCCAACATGCCAGTACGGTAAACTATGCATTTTCGCCGTGGGTGCGGTGGCAAATACAATTCATCTATACGGATAAGATCTACCTAACCGATGCGAATACAGATCAGTTGCCAGCCTATCACCTATGGAATTCCAAAATAGAATACCAAAAAGGCATTTGGCATGTTTGGGTAAGCGCAGAAAATCTCGGCGATATGGTCTATAGTTCGGGACCGGATTTGAACGCGGTGGGTGGTCGTTATTTCAATGCTTCGGCGGGAAGAAATTTCAGTTTAGGACTTAAATTGACGTTTAACTAGGGCGCGAATAATTTAACTTTTCGAGTAATTCTGCGGCGTGCGTATCACTCACTGGAATATCATACGTGCCTATTTTAATGCGCAATTGTTTGATCGATTCAATCTTGCGTAGGTTCACAATAAACGACTTATGTACACGCATAAAACCATGTGGAACGACTTTCGCTTCCAATGCCTTCATGGTCATTTTCGTTAAAATTGGCCGCTTCTCCCCTTCGATAAAAATCTTAACGTAATCTTTTAAGCCTTCGATATGCGTCACCTGAGGAATTGTGATGCGGACCAATGCATATTCCACATTGGCGAAAAAGTAATCTTCCAATGGCTCAGTAGGCGTAGCAGTAACGGATGGCGTACCCGATTGGGGTTGTTGGAACAAGTGATACGCCTTATTCGCGGCCAACGAAAAGCGTTCTAAACTGGTGGGTTTCATCAGATAATCAACCGCATCCAACTGGTAACTTTCTACGGCATAATTATCGTAAGCGGTTACAAAAATAACCAATGGGCGTTTTTTGAGCGTTTGTAGAAACTGTGTACCCAACATGCCAGGCATTTGAATGTCAAGAAAAATCAAATCAACCTGCTGCGTTTGCAAAACCTCCATGGCTTCGAATGCGTTTTTGCACGAGGCGACTAACTCGAGAAAAGGGATTTGGCGAACGTTTTCTTCTAACAATTTTCTGCCCATATTTTCGTCGTCTACCACGACACATTTCATCTTTTCCATATTGCGTTAGCCATTTTGATGTAAACTTATTTGCAAATCCACGCGAAAAACTTCACCCGTATTCGTGACTTGAATCTGGTGTTTTTTCGGGTATAATAATTCCAACCGACGAAGCACATTTTTCATACCAATGCCCGAATTCGCTTCTTTAGACGCATCTTGAATTTGGCCAATTTTATTCTCCACCTGGAAAATCAAATGTCCATGATCGATGCTGAAATAGACCTTGATGACAGGTGCTTTGACAAGCGAAACCCCATGTTTAAATGCATTTTCGACGAAAGGAATTAGGAGCATGGGTTCAATCGTACACGCCCGAACGGTACCATCAATTTGAAAATCAATCGCGACATCTCCATCAAAACGCATGTGTTGCAAGTCAATGTAATTCCGCAAATACTCCAGCTCGCGCTCCAAGGGGACCATGCTTTGGTCGGAATCGTAGAGCATGTAGCGCATCAATGAAGACAACCGAATGGTGACATCCTCCGCTTGTTTATCTGCCTTTGTCCGAATCAAATACACAATGCTATTCAAAATATTGAAGATAAAATGCGGGCTAATTTGCGAGCGCAAAAAGGAAAGTTCCGATTTCATTTGCTCGTTTTGCTGCTCCTCTCGATTACTTTCAAAATCGATAAATTCGAGCAAAAGGCCATAAGTAGACCCAATGCCGGAGATCATCACCAGCGGAAAAATACCCTGAAAATCAAAGAATTCTTTATGCACATCGAACGGCATAAAATAAATATGATACAGCGATTGAATCCCAAAAAATAAGATTAGAAATACAAATAAGCTACCCAAAAAGACAAA
>CANHKE010000163.1 GCA_947461155.1 Cytophagaceae bacterium
ATAACGTCGCTGCATAAAAATTATCCGGTAAATAACAGGCATTGGAAGCCGTCGCCGTATGATTAGCGGGTATGCCGAGGGCCAAATTCATACCCAAAGCAGCCCAAGAATTCGCAACTAAATATTGATTCATCCAATCACGATATGATTTTTTTTGCAAACGGTCGTAATTATCCCAATCATATGCCTTACTGCTAACGGATTCAACTTGATCCCGAATGCGCGTGGCGCAATTATCGTAGAAAAACTTATAAGAATACTCCCGATTCGCTGGAAGCAAATTGGTCTCAAGTGCTTGATATAGCCTAATTTTCTCGGCTAATCCCAAACGCAAATTTTGCATCATCACCGTCCGATGTTCAACTTGACCATAATAATCCAATATGGTCTGCATCGAATTAAATGATATCGTATAGGGTAATGTTCCTTTTAAAAACTTCCAATAAAAATGCTCTGTATCAAAATCAAAAGTACCGTAACTGTAGACCTTATCGATTCCATTGATTGGATCTTGAATCCAAATGGACGAATGCCCAAATATCGCATACAAATCCTTTCCAGGCGCAATAGTAATTAGGGAAACCTGAGCTTGTTCACTCAATTGAGCTTGCAAACCAAATGAAATCAATAAGAGACTAATTAACTTCTTCATATTTAGTTGGCAGCAATGACAATAACAATTTCACCTCGAACCTTATCCGGATTAGCTGTAAAATAAGCCAATACCTCCGTCGCTGTGCCGCGAACCATTTGCTCATGCATTTTACTTAATTCACGTGCCACCATCACCGGACGATCAGCCCCCACAAATTCAACCATTTGTTCCAAGGCTTTGACAAGACGATGTGGGGATTCATACAAAACCGTTGTCCGTTCCTCTTCCGCAATTGCCTTCCACCGGGTTTGACGGCCTTTTTTATGGGGCAAAAATCCCTCAAAAACGAATCGATCAATCGGGAAACCCGAATTCACCAGCGCTGGAATCACAGCCGTAGGACCAGGTAGGGTTTCCACTTCAATGCCCTGTTCCAAACACGCTTTAACTAATAAAAAACCAGGATCCGAAATTCCAGGGGTACCTGCATCGGAAATTAAGGCTAAAGACTTTCCTTCTTTGATTAATTTAACAATACCAGCCACACCGGCATGTTCATTGTGTGCATGGTGTGCATATAATGGCTTGGAGATATTCAAATGCTTTAATAAGGTTCCCGAGGTACGCGTATCTTCAGCTAAAATCGCATCCACTTCACTCAAAATACGAATGGCGCGCAACGTGATATCCTCCAAATTGCCAATCGGCGTGGGAACTAAGTATAATTTCATAAGCGAAATTTAGCCAAAATTGGTAGAAACAAAAAAAGCGAAACTTGCGCTTCGCTTTTTGGTAGAGAGTGAGGGATTCGAACCCCCGGACCTGTAACAGTCAACAGTTTTCAAGACTGCCGCAATCGACCACTCTGCCAACTCTCTGTCTCGTAATGAGATTGCAAAAGTAAGGTCTTTTTGTACATTTTGCAATATGCGAACGTATAATTTTAGATATTTTTTAAGACAAAATCGCTTTTGCCCTGAAAATCAAGCGAATCTGGAATCCAAGTAATCGAAATTCCTGCTTTCTCCATCTTCCGAAAATAGGTCATCTGCCGTTTAGCAAATTGATGAATCGCCACTTCCAAACCATTTTCAAATCGCTCCTGTGTGATATCTCCCCGTAAAAATTCCATCATCCACTTATATTCCAAACCCAAGCGCAAAAAGTCATCTTGCTTTGCTCCATTGGCCAACAATCCTTCGACTTCCGCCAGCATCCCTTCGCGAAGTCGCGCATGTAAACGTGCAGTAATGCGCGCACGCCGCGTTTCCACAGGCGGATTCAAGCCAAATACACGATATGGTAACCCTAATGCCAAAGGTGCCTCTAGAAAATCAGGTAGATGTGAAAATGTATAATTGGCTAATAAAGCCTCGAGATACAAACCAGTTCCGCCACATAAAATGGGTTGATTACCCCGATTCATTATATCTTGAATCGCATCAATCGCCTCTTTTTGAAAATGGGCGACAGAATAATGATCTCCTAATGTATGATGATCAATTAAATGATAAGGAACATCGCCATATTCCAGCAAATCTTTTCCGGTACCTATATTCAAATCTCGATAAATCTGCCGTGAATCAGCTGAAATGATTTCACCCTTCAATCGCTTTGCGAGTTCAACCGCTAAGGCCGTTTTACCACTCGCTGTAGGCCCCAAAAGCACGATTAGGTTAGTTGGCATAGCGATAACGCAATTTTAAATTACCCTTATTTTGGCGCACAGTTCCAAATTGAATTGGATCGGTCTCACCCACCTTTTCGAACCCAACGGCCAGAAAACCCTTTCCTGAATTCCATTCCTTGTCCACATAGGTCATCACATTGTGCAATTCCGGGTATAGGTCTTTATAGGCTTGAAGAAATTTGGTTAATCCACCTACGAGGCGAATGCTCGATAAAGTTGCAATTTCGATTAGCTCACCCGACAAACAGCCTGCTAATCCAGGCTCGTTCATTTGGATCGTTTTACCAAAAACCGCAACCCCAAGTAATGGATTACCTTCAAAGGCGTACGAACTTTCTATACCTCGAAAAACACGATGTGGCGGCACAATACATCCCAGATAACGTGTACCTTTTAAAAATCCTTTTACGTGTTCTTTGTCCAAAAAATCTCGCGCAGCAACCGCGTCAATGGGAACAATGCGCGTGTCACGCGCAAACACAGAGCGAAGTGGCTTTACGCGGGCAATGAGCTGCTTTTCGATCGACTCTTTTCGTGTCAACCACGAATCCTCCCAAATACAAATATCTCCTTCCTGACTTTCACCAGGCATCGCTTTTACGCGTACCTTTGCTGCTTCGTGTAGCCACAATTCATCCCCGATCGATTGAAAACCGATGGAAAGTAAGAACTGAGCGAGGCTATGTGGAAACTCTTTTGGCATAAAACGTGTAAATATACAGTAGAAATAAGCGCAATGGCGCTTTTAAACAAAAAACATAACGAATGGACTATCGATTTGAGGCGAGCAGAAAAGAGGTTTCAACCTTTACAAATCAAGAATTACGCGATAATTTCTTAATTGAGCGCATATTTACGGCTGACCATATCAATCTAACGTATTCGATTTATGACCGTATGATTATTGGCGGGGCTATGCCTGTGTTGAATACCTTGCATTTACCCAATCCAGAAAAATTACGCGCGGAATATTTTTTAGAGCGCCGCGAATTAGGCGTAATTAACGTAGGTGGAAAGGGGAAAGTCACAGCAGATGGAGTTGATTTCCCAATCGACAAATTAGGAGCTGTCTATGTCTCACGCGGAACAAAAGAAGTAAGTTTTAGCTCAGATTCGAGTGTTAATCCAGCGTTATTTTACCTGCTATCATCCCCTGCGCATGCCGTTTATCCATGTGCGAAATTAGACAGAGAACAAGTGCAAACCGTCGTTTTAGGAAGTTTAGAAACTTCTAACCACCGAACGATTTACAAATACATTCACAACGAAGGCATCCAATCATGCCAGCTCGTGATGGGCCTTACCATCCTCGAACCTGGTTCTATTTGGAACACGATGCCCGCTCACGTTCATGACCGTCGGATGGAAGCCTATTTATACTTTGATGTTACACCTGGACATGCTGTTTTGCATTTAATGGGGGAAACCACGGAAACAAAACACATGTGGGTTCACAATCACCAAGCAATTATTTCTCCACCCTGGTCCATACACAGCGGCGCTGGCACAAAGAATTATTCGTTTATTTGGGGAATGGCTGGGGAGAATAAAGATTATACAGATATGGACTTTGCTGAAATTTCTGAATTACGATAATATGAAAAAATCATTTTTTGCAATCCTCCTACTTGTAGGGGGATTTGTTTTGAAAGGCCAACAATACTCTGAGCGGATGTCGGCAAGTATCATGCATACCCATGCCGATTCCATCACCGTCAAAGTAGGAAAACCTGCTGGTTGGGATTACGAACAGGGATTGTTACTAAAGGCGCTGGAAAAAATGTATCAGCGCACGGGGGATGCGAAGTACTTCAACTACATTAAAAAGAATATTGACAGCTTTGTGGATGAGCAAGGCAATATCCGCACGTATCATTTCAATGAATTTAATTCGGATAACATAACCACGGGACGGATGCTTTTGTATTTGTACCAAGAGTTAGGAGATGTCCGGTATAAAAAAGCGGCGGATAAATTACGCGCACAAATCGCTGCGCAGCCACGTGATGCGGATGGCGGATTTTGGCATAAGCAACGGTACCCAAACCAAATGTGGTTGGATGGATTGTATATGCTCGAACCCTTTTATGCGGAATATGGCTCTATCATGGGTGAAGATAATTGGGGCGATATTGTCAAACAGTTCGCACTCATGTACAAAGGGTCCATTGATGCAAAAACGGGTCTGTTGATTCATGCCTACGACCAAGCGCGTGTGCAGCCTTGGGCTGATAAAAAAACGGGGCATTCGCCTAATTTCTGGGGACGCTCGATGGGATGGTACGAAATGGCAATCGTGGATGTTTTGGATTATATGCCCATTAACCAT
>CANHKE010000164.1 GCA_947461155.1 Cytophagaceae bacterium
AAATTCGACGAATTTGCCCCAAAAATGTTGGGATAATTGCGTTTTATTGGATTCGGTACATTTCTGAATGCGTGCGTCTGCTACCTGATTTGCATAGAACTTGGCACCATTTTGCAAATTGATTTCAACTCTTGAATCTGTCTCTTGTAAATTATCCACCCAGCCAGTTTCATGCTTTATTTGCGTGTGTTCTGGAATGAATTGATCAAAGAAAAAATCAAAAAAGTGGCCTGAAGAGATGTAATGGTAATTTAAATCGGATAATTCTTCGGTTTTGCTAATGGATTTACTGGAACGATAGGTGATTTTTGACCATGATTTTTGAATCAAAAAAGGAAAGGATTCTTGGTTGTTTTCGGCCCAGAAACACCAACTTTTTTTTGATCGATCTCCGGAATCAATCAGCAAAATCGTAGCATCTATATTTTCCGCTTGTTGCAAGTATTCATATAATAACTGAAGACCCGCTGCGCCAGCGCCTATTATAGCAAGATCATATACATGCGCTTCCCCCAATGTTAATATTTTTATAAATTATTGTATGTAAACCACACAAATGTATAATTGTTTTTAAAATTATATCCTTCGGCAAGAGTTTGACCTTTGATTGTCCTGAATGTGCTTTTTTATTTTATCGCTAGACATGGTACCTTTACACCCTAACGTTAAAATTCATTTTGCTTAGAGGAATTGTAGTTTCATTTTTCGTTTGTTTGATTAGCTGCCAAGTCACAGCCCAACACATCGCACGATTACGATATGATGATGATTTTTCATATCTTAAAACAGATACCTCGGCAAGGACTTGGGACGAAAAACTCAAATATCTTCCTTTGGTGGGTCAAGCTACCTTGAGCATAGGAGGTGAAATTCGAGAACAATATCAGGATTATACGCAAGCTAATTTTGGGCAAGCACCAGCCCAATTTGCCACCAAGAGTCCACATCAATGGATGCACCGTTTACTTTTACATGGCGATTTTAAGCTAAATCCGCATTGGCGTTTGTTTTTGCAGATTAATAATACCGCTCGATTTTTTAATCCCAATCCAATTACTTCTCAATTAGATCAAAATTTGTTTTCCATGCATCAATGGTTTACCGAAGTACAATTGATGAACAAGTTGGTGATGAGAGCAGGCCGACAAGAAATGCAGTTTGGTCAAGAGCGATTTGTGGCAACCAAAGAGGGGCCAACTACCCGTCAAAGTTTCATTGGGATTGATGCCATTTATCGAACCAAAACCTCAAAAACAGACGTATTTTATACCAAACCCATTAAAATGAATACAGGTGTTTGGGATGATGAAATTTCTACTGAACAATTTGCAGGGATACATTCAACTCAAAATCAAGTAAAACCGGGTTTAAACATAGATGCCTATTACTTCTATTTTACCAGTGACCAGCGTGAATATGTATATAAGCGCGGGGAAGAAACACGTCATACACTTGGTTTACGTCTTTATTCTCCACTCAGAAAATTAAATTATGACATAGAAGTGGCACGTCAGGTGGGTACGTTCCAGCAGCTTAAAATAAATGCGTTTATGGCAGTTTGGGATTTTAGCTGGGAAGTTAAATCGCATCAATACCTTGGATTTAGCGGTAATTATGTTCCTGGGGATAAATCGAATAATGATGGTCAATTAAACACGTTTAATACCTTGTTTGCTCGCCCTCCTTTTGGGCAAACGGTTGCGCTGAATATTACAAATACGTTGAATCTAAGTCCCTATATAAGGTACCAACAAGGTTCGAAGTGGTTAGTGACTGCGCGGGCCTCATTAGTACAGCGGACTAGTACCGAAGATGGTGTTTATACGCCTAATATGACCCAATTACGTCCGTATGATAAAGCGAAAATGTACTCTGATGCCTTGAAATTATGCGATATTTATGCGCTTGAATTCAATTACGTGCCTACCAAACACTACTTTTTTCAAGCTGAAATCGGATATTGCAAAGCTGGAACCTATTTAAAAGAGACAGGTGCGGGTGAAAATGTTATCTATTTCGCGATTCGAAATGCAATTAAATTCTAGGCCAGCGAAGGTTCCCGGCGAATCATCCAAAGCATTAGAAAACAAACAGCCCCATTTAAAATCAGTTTCGCAAATCCAAATCCGCCAAACAAAGCTTGCGCTTGCATTTCTAACGCGAACGTAATGATCGGCGATGCCACACAAATAAACGGCACTAATTTATCTTTGATGCCATATTTGGTAAATAAACCAAACGAGAACAGGCCTAGTAACGGCCCATAGGTATAGCCGGCCAGATTAAACACGGCAGCGATTAATTCCTGGGTATTGAAAATGTGAAACAAGCCTATCACTACAAAAAATAGCGCGGAAAAGCCCAAATGTACGCGTTGCTTAATCTTCTCCCGTTTCGACTCTTTGAATTTTTCAATGCGCAAGAAATCGATGCAAAAGGATGTCGTCAATGCCGTTAAGGCTGAATCCGAACTTGCATAGGATGCCGCGATAATTCCCAACAAAAACGTCACCGCCGCTAAGGTTCCAAATTCGCCACCCAACGCCAATAAGGGATATAATTCATCCGTTTTTGACGGTATTGCAATTTGATTTGCTTGCGCATAGATGTATAATAATGCCCCTAATGATAAGAAGAGTATATTGATAAATAACAAGACCCAATAGAACCAAAACATGTTCTTTTGTGCTTCCTCAATCGATTTACACGTCAAGTTTTTCTGCATCAAATCTTGATCCAAACCAGTCATTACAATCGCAATAAATACCCCAGCTAAAAAGTCTTTGCCAAAGAAATGTGGACTTTTCCAATCCCATTCAAACATATGCGATAGGGGGCTTGCTTGGATGGTATGGACCATTTCGCCGAGACCCATGTTCATTTTTTGGCCTACTAAAAAGATGGTGATGAACAATGCGACAAGTAAAAAGAGTGTCTGAAGCGTATCTGTCCAAATAATCGTTTTAACACCTCCGCGGTGCGTATAAAGCCAGATGAGTGCAATGGAGATAAATACCGTAACGACAAATGGAACACCGATAGGAGCAAAAATGGCAATTTGGAGCACATTAACAGCTAAATACAATCGAGCGGCGGATCCAATCGTACGCGAAAGTAAAAAGAAGGCCGATCCCGTTTTGTATGCCCAGAAACCAAAACGTGTTTCCAAGTAGCCATAAATGGAAATCAAATTCAGCCGGTAATACAAAGGCATCAGCACCAGCGCGATGGTCAAATATCCTAAGGAATGGCCTAAAATGACTTGGTAATAGGTGAAATAGGTTTTGCCAACGGCCCCAGGAACGGATATAAAAGTCAAACCAGAAATGGATGTGCCAATCATCCCAAATGCCACTAGCCACCACGGCGATTCCCGATTCGCCGTAAAAAAGGCATTGGTATCAGCTCCTTTCGAAGTGAAGTAGGAGATGACCAATAATAGGCCAAAATAGATGGCAAGAATTCCACCGGCTAATTGAATCGACATAGAGGTTTAAAAAGAATTTTAGTTAAATTTGTCAAGGTGCTTTCAATACTAGTTTCAAAAATATGGATTTCTCCGTAGATAATGTTTCTGAGTTCATTTTTTCTTTGGCAGGGCAGGAGCAATGGCAAGAAGATGTCGAAGTTTTAGTGGACGAAGAAGTTGTTCCAGCACATCAATTAGTCGTCTATAATGATGAGGTGAATACGTTCGAATACGTAACCTTAACGCTCATGGAAGTGTGTGAACATAGTCCCGAACAAGCCGAACAATGCACATTAATGATCCATTTTCGCGGACGGTGCGGCGTAAAATCCGGCGAATTTGATAGCTTAGTTTCTATGCGCAATGAGATTTGTCGGCGCGGTATTTCTGCCGAAATAGAATCATTTGAGTCTTAAATTATGATGCATACCTATCCGTCTCGAATCATTGAGCAAGCTGTGGAGGAAATTTCGAAACTGCCGGGTATTGGTAAGAAATCGGCATTGCGTTTGGCATTACATATGCTAAAGCGTCCCGAATCGCAATCCTTGCAATTAGCTCATGCGCTTGTTCAACTTCGTACCGAGACGAAATACTGTCCCCAATGCCACATGATTTCCGATGGAGATTTGTGTGGGATTTGTGCGAGTACAAAGCGCGATGAGCGATTGCTTTGTGTGGTGGAAGATTTGCGGGATGTAATGGCGATTGAAAATACGGGTCAATATACAGGTTTGTATCATGTACTTGGCGGAATTATTTCGCCTTTGGCGGGTATTTCTCCCACGGACCTGCACATTGACACCTTGATTACACGGATCGCTTCTGGCGCGTTTGATGAAGTGATTTTAGGCCTAAGTCCGACGATGGAAGGGGATACCACGGCCTTTTATTTGACCAAGAAATTAGCTGATTATTCGATTAAAATTTCCACCATTGCTCGCGGTATTCCGATTGGCGGTGATTTGGAATATACGGATGAAATTACCCTTGGCCGCAGTATTGTGGGTCGAGTAAACTATGAATAAACCCAATACACCATGAATCGTAACGAATTTTTAAAATTGTCCGGTCTAGGCTTATTAGCTACGCGGATGCATGTATTGGAAAATGCACCTTTTGCATTACCTACCCTTGGA
>CANHKE010000165.1 GCA_947461155.1 Cytophagaceae bacterium
CCCGCCATATCCTTAATGCAAAGCATATGAGCGCCTACATCTTCGAGCTGACGCGCCATATCCACATAATATTGCAGGTTATACTTATCATTAGTAAACAAATCCCCCGTATAACAAATAGCTGCTTCAGCGATCCCCGGGGTACGTTCACGTACCGCCTTGATGGATACTTTCATCGCATCGATCCAGTTTAAGGAATCGAAAATACGGAAGACATCAATACCCGCTTCTGAGGATTTCTCGACAAATTTCTCAATCAAATTATCCGGATAGGCTGAATAACCAACTGCATTGGATCCCCTAAATAACATCTGCAAAAGCATATTCGGCATCGCCTCTCTAAACTCTTCCAAACGCTTCCAAGGGGATTCTTGTAAGAAACGCATCGCCACGTCAAACGTAGCGCCACCCCAAACTTCCATCGAGAATAATTCGGGGAAAGATTTCGCAAAACCAGAGGCAACCGCGACCATATCTTGCGTACGAACACGTGTAGCTAATAAGGATTGATGGCCATCACGGAATGTCGTATCCGTAAACAATACCTGCTTCGTATCCCGAATATGCTTCGCGAACTTTTCAGGTCCCAATTGCATTAATAATTGCTTAAAACCTGCAGGAAACTCAGTCGAATCAGAAACAATCGGAATAACTGGCTGACGGAATGGAGCAGAGGGCTTCACCTTTACATCCGGATTTCCGTTCACAATCACCTCTCCCAAATAACGAAGTGCCTTAGTTGACCGATCGCGCGTCGGCTTAAAATTGAATAATTCCGGATGATTCGCGATAAACGGAACCGTACAATGACCTTCTTGAAATACCGGATGCGTAATCACATTACGCAAAAATGGAATATTCGTCTTCACCCCACGAATACGGAACTCTGTTAAAGCACGATTTAAACGCTCAGCAGCCCCGCGAAGCGTACGACCTTTAGCCGAAATCTTCACGAGCATCGAGTCGAAATACGGCGAAATCTTGACTCCAGGATAAGAAGAACCCTCATCCAAACGGATTCCAAAACCAGCGGCATTCCGGTACGCAATAATCGTACCAAAATCCGGCTTAAACCCATTTGCAGGGTCTTCCGTGGTAATCCGACACTGAATCGCGAATCCATTTAAAGGAATCTTATCTTGGCTTTGGATGAAAATACCTGGATCCGACAACTTGTAATTTTGGGCAATTAATATCTGCGTGCGCACAATATCAATTCCAGTAACCTCTTCCGTAATCGTATGTTCTACTTGAATACGGGGGTTCACTTCAATGAAGTAGATATTTTCATCCTTGTCAACCAAGAATTCAACCGTACCTGCATTGTAATAATTTACCGCTTTACCGATCGATAACGCGTATTGATATAATTTTTGCTTTGTTTCTTCCTTTAGACCAAACGAAGGTGCCACCTCAACGACCTTCTGAAAACGGCGTTGTACCGAGCAATCACGCTCATATAAATGAACCAAGTTGCCATGCTGATCACCCAACAACTGTACCTCAATATGCTTGGGCTCATTGATGAATTTCTCAATGAACAAGGTATCATCGCCGAAGGCATTTTTGGCTTCATTCTTAGCTTCGGAATGTGCTTTTTCTAATTCTGCTTCGGAATAAACCACCCGCATGCCTCGACCACCACCACCGGCAACGGCTTTCACCATGACAGGAAAAGTAATGCGACGAGCTTCGGAAAGAGCGTTTTCGTACACCGACATATCTCCTTTGGAATCTTGGATCATCGGCACGTTTGCTTTCAATGCAGCGACTTTGGCCGCCACTTTATCGCCCAATGCATCCATCGCTTCAGGAGACGGGCCTACAAAAACGATGCCTTCTTCACGGCACCGACGAGCCAAAACGACGTTTTCGGATAAGAAACCGTAGCCTGGGTGTATGGCATCAATCTTTTTGGTTTTACACAAAGAAATCAAACCCTCGATATCCAAATAGGGTTTCAAGGGCTCATTCTCCTTCCCGATTTGATACGCTTCATCCGCCTTGTAACGGTGAAGCGAATATCGATCTTCAAAGGTATAAACAGCTACGGTTCTGATTCCTAACTCGGAAGCAGCACGCATAATACGAATTGCAATTTCACCGCGATTCGCAATGAGCAAGCTATTGATTTTCTTAACGTAGGATTTTGGCATTCGATTAGATTTAATGCAGTCTAACAAAAATGATAAAAATATTGGGATTTCAACACCCTATGCCATATAAAATTTGGTAAATATTGAAATTTTACAATTATAATTGGGTTCGTTACTAAAAAATAGCAGGTTTAAAAAAATCCTATTTCCTTCCTTTGAAAATTGTTAACTTGCGAACCCTAATTTTACCTAGCATTCATGAGCGCAACGAAACCTTTTATCGGCATCACCCTTGGAGATTATAATGGCATCGGACCCGAAGTCATTTTAAAAGCGTTAGGAAGCCAGCGCATCTTAAAATGGTGTACGCCTGTGATTTACGGATCCAAAAAGGTACTCGAATTCACCCGCAAACAATTAGAATTGCCCGAATGGTCGATCAATGAAATTAAGGATTTAAATGAAGCAGGGTCTGACCAAAGCTACGTAATTACCTGTTGGGACGACACGAACACCCTAGTCGAACCCGGAAAAGTAACCCCTGAGGCCGGAAAAGCAGCATTTGCTTGCTTAGATCGCGCCGCTAAAGACTTAGACACGGGTAAGTTGGCCGCTATTGTGACCGCACCCATCAACAAGCATAATATCCAATCGGAAGACTTTAAATTCCCTGGACATACTGAATATTTAACGGAACGTTTCGAAGCAAAATCATCGTTGATGATGCTTGTGAGCGACGAATTGCGCGTGGGAGTTACCACGGGTCACCTACCACTTCTAGAGGTAAGCAAGGCTTTAAGCAAAGAATTGATTCGTGAAAAAATCACGACATTTTTACAGAGTTTACGCGAGGATTTCGCGATCGATAAACCTAAATTGGCCGTATTGGGATTGAATCCACATGCAGGTGAAGCGGGATTGTTGGGGCAGGAAGAATTGGAAATTATCCAACCGGTTATCGACGAATTTAGAAGCAAAGGCAACCTGGTTTTCGGGCCCTATCCGGCGGATGGATTCTTCGGAAAAGCACAATTCAAGGAATTTGATGGGGTTTTGGGCATGTACCACGACCAAGGATTGATTCCGTTTAAATACATTGCGTTCGAGACGGGGGTCAACTTTACAGCTGGATTACCCATTATTCGTACATCGCCAGATCATGGCACGGCTTATGACATTGCTGGAAAAAATGAAGCTGACCCAAGTTCATTCTTGCATGCTTTCTTTTTAGCCATCGATTTAGTTAAAAACAGAATGAACGCATAACATGGCGAAACGCGTCTTAATCATCGATGAGGTACACCCTTCCCTAGCGAAGGATTTGCGCGCATTGGGTTTTGATGTGGATGAAAAGCCGAGCATAAGCGCAACTGAGGTCGATCTCACCGGTTATCACGGGCTCGTTTTACGTTCCAAATTACCTTTAACCGCAGCATTTCTCGCGGGACATTCCCTTGAATTCATTGCCCGAGCAGGTGCAGGATTGGATTTAATCGATCTTGCGTATTGCGAAGCAAATGATATTGCTGTTTTTAGTGCGAATGAAGGAAATCGGGACGCTGTGGGCGAACATGTCATTGGCCAATTACTTAGCATTGCCCGAAAAATAAATACCGCAGATGATGAAGTACGCGCAGGAAACTGGAACCGCGAAGCAAATCGCGGTTGGGAACTGCAAGGCAAAACGCTCGGAATTATTGGTTACGGAAATATGGGCCAAAGCCTCGCCAAAAAATTACAAGGTTTTGATATGCAAATTTTGGCTTACGACAAATATGCCCCGGCTACACATCGCTTAGAAGACCTTTTTGAACAGGCTGATATCCTTTCGCTTCATGTGCCCCTTACAGATGAAACGCGCGAAATGGTGAACTTAGCTTTTCTCGCGAAATTTAAAAAACCAATCGTCCTGCTGAATAGCTCACGCGGCGCGGTCTGTTCCTTAGATGCAATTTTGGACGGATTGCAAACCAGAAAAATAGTTGGGCTCGCCTTAGATGTGCTTCCAAACGAGCAATTAGCCAAGTGGTCGGACGCGGAAAAAGCACGTTTTACTGCCATTTCGGCCTTTCCACAAACGATATTCAGCCCGCATGTCGCCGGATGGACTCAAGAAAGCTATTGGAAAATAAATGACGCATTGATCGAAAAAATTAAAGCCTTTTATCAGCTATGAATTACCCAGAAAATATCGCTGAAAAATTAGGCTTCGATCACATTCAAAAAGACATTCAAGCCGCTTGCCTCAGCCCCATGGGCGCTGAATTTGCTGCCAAAATGAAATTCTCTACACGGCATTCCGTGATTCAATCTTGGGTAACCCAGGTACACGAAATGAAGCAAATCATGTCCGAACATGGCGGCGAATGGCCTCAGCAGGATTACTACGATTTGCGGGCTTGGTTCGCACCGTTAAGCTTAGAAGGACATTATTTGACGCCAGAAGATTGGCGGGATTGGCACCGCGGACTGGATATATTGGTGCAAATGATTCGC
>CANHKE010000166.1 GCA_947461155.1 Cytophagaceae bacterium
GGCCACATTCGGGTAGGTGATGAAATTCAGGTTGAATTAACCAAAGATGCGATTCGTTAAATTTTTTCACCTCAGCAGTTTGGATGTGGTCTTTGGCGCTATGGTCATGCAATCATTTGTATGGAGTCTGCTCGTAGGCAGCCAGCAACCTTGGCCTGAAATCGCGGTTTTAGGGATCTCGGTGTGGGTGTATTATTTGGCGGACCGACAAATCGATAATCTGCATACGAAACCAACAGACCCCATACATCAATTTCATCTCCGATTTCAGTGCCCAATCCGAATAGGTATCGTTGCGCTCTTAGGGGTACTCGGATGTTTGTTGCCCTACTTATCGGTCGAAATAATTCGATTAGGTATTTGCCTAAGTATCTGTATGTGTGGGTATGGGTTAACCATTTTGTATCTGAGCCAACGATTCCTGGCCAAGGAATTGTTGACAGCTATTTTGTACGCGTGCGGTTTGTTTTTGCCCAGTTTGGCAGCGGGAAAATTCAGTTTTCTTTTGTTTGTGTTGATTAGTTTATTGGCCCTGATGAATTTGACATTATTTAGTTGGTTCGAGGGTAAATCAGCTTACCGACAGGTTTTTACTTGGTTACAAGCTCCTTTACTATTTTTGATTGTATCTGTAGCTTGGCAATTTTCGATCCCGGTAGCTATATGCTTTGCGATTATTCAAGGCATTCATGTGTGGATTTATTATTTTAGTCCCAATTTGCATCGCCGATGGGTTGGTGAGCTGGCATTTGTCATTCCCCTATTTTATTTTGTCTATGAGCTATTTTAAAAATAAAGATGCGTATCAAGCCTTGCGCTTTCCTGAATTCAGGGCGTATGTGACTGGGAATACATTTTTTACGATAGCCTTGCTCATGCAGGAGGTTATTTTGGCGTATGAAATTTATCATTTAACGCATAATCCGTTGGCTTTGGGATTAATCGGGTTGGCTGAGGCGGTTCCGTATATTTCTCTTGTTTTGTTCGGGGGGCACTTTGCAGATAATCGGGATAAGAAAAAAATCATGCAGCAGTCTTTGTTGGTGATTATCCTCGGATCTTGTTTATTACTCTATTCCGCGCTGCAGCTCGGGTCTCAGGATGCGGATTTTCATATTTATGTGATTTATTTCGTCATATTTTTAATTGGTTTAGCGAAAGGATTTTTCAGTCCGGCGGCTTCGTCGTTGAATCCATTTTTAGTACCGAAAGAGGTTTTTGCGAATGCGGCTACGTGGAATAGTTCATTTTGGCAATTGGGATCAATTTTAGGTCCTGGTGCTGCGGGCTTTTTATATGCGTATGCGGGTTTGGCAGGGTCTTTAACGACGGTGATTGGTTTGCTAGTTTTGGTGATGGGATGTTTATTTTTGATTGAGAGCCGACCTGTGCCAGTCAAAAATGTCCAGCACGATTCCATTTGGTTGAGTTTGCGAGAGGGAATCACCTATGTATTCAAGACGAAGATTATCTTGTACGCCATTTCATTGGACTTATTTTCGGTGTTATTTGGCGGTGTGATTGCCATTTTGCCGATTTACGCGGAGGATATCTTACAGGTAGGTGCTGAAGGTTTAGGCATTTTACGTGCGGCACCTTCCGTTGGTGCGGTATTGACCATGCTCATGATGCTATATTTTCCTCCGTTAAAGCATGCATGGCGTAACTTATTGTTGGCGATTGCAGGCTTTGGACTAGCGACGTTCGTATTTGGTTTTTCGACGAATTTTTGGATCTCCGTGGTCGCGCTATTTTTTACGGGAGCGTTTGATTCCGTGAGTGTGGTGATTCGTCAAACGGTCTTGCGCGTGTTTACGCCGGATGAAATGCGCGGAAGGGTGTCGTCTGTGAATGGTGTTTTTGTCAGTACTTCGAATGAAATGGGTGCCTTTGAATCCGGGGTTGCGGCCAAATTCTTTGGCACGGTTCCATCCGTTATTTTAGGTGCTTGCGCGACCATGGTCTTGGTATCTATTGTTGCCTATAAATCCAAAGATTTATTGGATTTGGATGTTCAAAAAGCGATGGAGTAATTAGGCTTCTATGGCGGTCTCCCATGTGCCTAATGCCTCAATGATTGCTTTTTTCGCTGCATGAGCTGCCGAAATCTCCGTTACTGATTGAATAGGAGAGGTGTTCTCTCCTAGCAACGCAGGCATCAATTTGAAATAATGTGATTTCAGTTTTTTGTTGCCTTTTTTGTCAACGGAAATGCATTCGACGATGTCGATGTGCGTAATAGCAACCAAACCATCTGACGTTTTGTCCTCCCGAATAGAAATCGATTCAATTAAGTTTTTCGGAACACTGGTTGATTGAAGAATGCTCGAACCTTGCGTGTGAATTTTCTTGATTTCATGTGCTCCTACGGCCATGAATGAGATACGTTGTTTGCCTGATTTTTCTGCAAAAAAATCACCGATCGATTGGAAGAAATTGCGGGAAGGTAATTGAATGACACCTAGGCCGATAAAATCAGCGGGAATTTCGGATGCGATAAATGAAAATGAAGAAGCTAGTTGGGCGCTCATACGTATCTATATTTTGGGCAAAAATACCGTTTTTATTTTATAATCTGATTTTTGGTTTCGGGAATTCAAAGTGGGTGGCAAAACCCTGAAACCATAGGTAAATGGGCGAAAATCCCTCTTTATTCAATGAATACAGAATAAATTGCCCCTTTTTTTCTGCTAAAATTAATTGGGCCTGTTTCAACAAATCCAAGTGATGCGAAATACTCGGTTTCGACATGTTGAATTGCTTGGCGATTTCACCTGCGTTCAACGGTCCATCTACCAGCAGTTGTAGAATTTCCCGTCGCGTCTGATCGTTAATGGCTTTAAAGGCTGCTTCCATAGGATTTTATTAAATAATTAGACTAATATCTAAATAATTCCTGAGTTAGGCAAGGTCTGCCTTCCGATATGCCTCAATTAATTTCAATTCGCCTTCTTTTCCCGGGTGGAAATTCCCATGTTCCATACCTAAAACACCTTGATAGCTCTTCGTTTTTAAATGTCTAAAGATGTTTTGGTAATTTACCTCTCCCGTACCGGGTTCCTTGCGGCCAGGATTATCACCTATTTGGATGTAGGCGATTTCTTCCCAGCAACGGTTCATATTGGTAATCAAATTCCCCTCATTTCGTTGCATGTGATAAATATCAAACAAGATTTTGCAGGATGGACTCGCCACGGCCTTGCATATTTCATAGGTTTGATCCGAATGGCGTAAAAACAGATCTGGATTATCACTCAATGGCTCAAGCACCATTGTCAAGCGATGTGGTTCTAGAATTTCAGCTCCTCGTTTCAATACCTCAATAACATTTCCCGTTTGAATGCCCATCGGTAATTGACGTGAAAAATTTCCTGGAACGACCGTTGCCCATTTCGCATTCACCCGCTTCGACGTCTCTACGGCTTGATGGCACGCTTTCAAAAACAAATCCGTCCACGCCTTATCGCCCGTGGTCATGTGTGATTTATCAAAAAACCCATCAAATTTGATGACAAAAACACCCATATCCATACCTAAGCGCGCTAAGGTTTCGCCGATCTTTACTTGCGTCTCGACGGGCCGCCCCATCATTTCGTTGTCTTCTAGCGCCCGAAAACCCATATCATACATGAATTTCAATTGATCAATTTCATCTTTACCGGCATGCTGCTGAAACATCCCAAAATGCGGCGCATATTTTAAGGCAAATGGAGCTTGTCCTGCCGGTTGGCCTTGTGCCGTTGAATTGATTCCTGCGGTGAATAATCCCGCTCCGAGTAGTTGTGAAAATGTTCTGCGATTCATCTTATTTTTTCTTTAAAGTGCTTAAGTATTCCATTAAGTCTACTAATTCTTGTGTCGACATGCCTTCGGCTAAGCCTTCCGGCATCATTGAATTCGGTAATTGCTTCACGGATTTCAAGGCAGAAGTTTTAAAACTTTGCGATACACCACCTGGTAAACGCATCAAAATGTCCGTCTCATTCCGCGATACGATGATTCCTTGATAGGTGTCACCCTTTTTAGTCATGATTTCAAACGTTTCATAACCAAAACCAATGCCGGCGTTCGGGTGAAGCACCGACATATACATGCCTTCGCGCGATAACTTTGATCCGATTTCAGATAGCTTCGGACCGAAATCAATGCCTTCATTATTGACCTGATGGCACATCGAACATTGATCCACAAACACCTTTTTACCTGAAACAGCTACGCCTTGTTTGGCCAATAAATCATTGAGTGGCGGATGTTTTACTTTCGCCTGAGCATTCGCACCCGTTAAATAGGTATTCGCTTCTAAACGTACCCCTTTGCGCCATGCTTTGCTGACAGATTCAACGACCGATGGAATTAAATGGCTTGGGATTTCTTTGTTTTTCAACGCCTTTAAAACCAAATCCTCGCCATTGGGATATGAATTGCCAAGTCCACGCGCGGCATCGCTGCGAACAAGCGACGTGTATTTGGGGTCTTTCACCACCGCGAATAATAGGTTTAAACTTTCGTTGTTTCCTTGCCAACGAATCCCGTCGATAATCGCTCTTTTTTGCGCATCAGTACCTGTTTTGAA
>CANHKE010000167.1 GCA_947461155.1 Cytophagaceae bacterium
ATGACGGCTGGTGGTATTTTGGGAATCGTATTATTAAAATTGCTGGATAGCCGAATTGTACTTTCCGCTTTTACGTTTTTAGCCATCATTTCATTCGCTTTTGCACTGTTTGGAGATGCGCGTACCTCCTTAATTGCCTTTCCGCTCGTTGGCTTTTTCGCCTCCGTCATTTACCCCATCATCTTTTCGCTAGCCTTGAACTCTGTGACCGAACACCATGGCTCATTTGCCGGAATCATCGTGACCGGGATCGTTGGCGGTGCCATTTTTCCATTTGTCATCGGAGGTATTGGCGATATATGGGGACTCAAAACGGGTATGCTTTTATTGTTTCTGAGTTTAGGCTATATTTTCTGTATCGGTTTTTGGGCGAAGCCGTTGGTTAGCAATAAGCGCGTCAAACTGTTCAACAATTAAATCGTCAAATCACCCCATCCTTTGCGATACGTTCGTTTTATGAATTGATTCGCTGGTTCGTAATTCGTCACGCGCATCGCATCCCCATCCCATTGTAAGGCTTTATATCGGCCGCTATACGCATATCCTGTCATTTTGCCGTAAACCGGATCCATGCGTTCCACTTTCTCCCGAATGTTAAAGCTCCGGAGTAGCAAATTTCCTAATAATACCGTTTCCGTCAGCGGGCCGCCATACCCTTCAAAAGGGGAACTGACTTCCATATTTCCATAGCCAGCAATACTGGCATCAATCCATTGCCACCAATGTCCATCCATGCCACCTTTGACGCGCGGGTATTTTTGTGGAATATGCGTGGCGGCTTCTTGTAATTCTTTGGCAAATAGACGCGGGTGACTTCCTCCCCAGCCACAGGCAATGACGCCTTTCGTGCCCACAAACAAGGTAGATCCCTCGAAATCATTTTCACCCGGATAATCTCCCAGTGCATCATTCATATTGACTTCAGGCGCCAAAGCCTGTAAACGCTCAGGAGTAATTCCCCCATCCATCCAATACAAATCCAATTCCTTTCCATTGGGCTGTTGGAACCGGTATTTCAACGAACTCGAAATAGGTCCACTCTCCGGAAATGCAGATTCTTTAAATACACCACTGTAAGTCGTAGAGGCACTTCCTGAAACTTCTGTCGGATAACCTAACTGCAACAATTTAAACGGAGGACCCATGATGTGGCAACCCATATCACCCAAAGCGCCCGTACCAAAATCCCACCAGCCGCGCCAATTAAATGGCACGAGATTTTCGATGTAATTCGTTTGCTGGGCAGTCCCTAACCACAAATCCCAGTTTAATTCTTTCGGAATTCGTGCCGGCGTTTTAGGCCATGCAATTCCTTGCGGCCAAACTGGTCGGTCAGTCCAGCAATACACCTTCGAAACCTCACCGATCAAATCAGCTTCCAGCCATTCGCGCATGGTTTGCATGCCCTCGCAGGAAGCTCCTTGATCCCCCATTTGGGTAACCACTTGGTATTTACTTGCGGCTTGCGTAATGATTCTAGCCTCGTGAATATCATGGGTCAAGGGCTTTTGTAAGTACAAATGCTTTTTCATCTGCATCGCGCGAAGTCCGACTACCGCATGATTATGATCTGGAATGGCTACGGTTACCGCATCAAAATGCTTGCCTTCTTTATCAAACAATTCCCGCCAATCCGTGTAAAATTTGGCCTTCGGAAATTGCTTGCGTTTGGGCGCTGCTTGGCGCTGATCTACATCGCATAAAAATCCGATGACGGAATTTTGATTAGGCGTTTTGGCCAAATGCTGAATGTCATTATCCCCTTCTCCTCCACAACCAATCGCCGCGATGACCAATTTGTCGCTCGGTGCGACAAAGCCTTTGCCTCCTAAGACATGGCGTGGTAAGATCAAAAATCCGGCGGAGGCCAACGTGCTTTTTTTAATAAATTCGGACCGTTTCATAGGGCTATTTTTTAAGGGGTCTGACCGAAACTTCTTTGAAATAAACAACATCTTCGTCTCCGTGATTTTGCAAACCAAAATAACCTATATTGGGACGAATGCCCGGGTAAGGTTCAAAATCAAACTTCCGTGCGGGGACAGGTTCTCCTTCGCGGTAATCCGTCACCAATTGGTCGTTCAAATAAACGATGGTGCGGGGACCGTCCAATGTAATCAGTAACGTGTTCCATTCAGGACCCGGTTTCCCAGGTTTACTTTTGGGTTTCGTCATGGCATAAATTGTGCCTGAAATATGGTATTCGTCCTCATTTGATGTTTCGGGATGATTGTCGATTTGGACTTCATAGCCATAAAAAACAGGCATCCATTCCTCTTTGGGTTCAGCCGGAATGCGAATAAACACACCCGAATTGCTATTGAAGTTTTGCATTTTGTACACCACGCGGATCTGGCAATGACCTAGTTTTCCGCCCGCCCAATACAGCAGACCCATTCCTCCACTACTTGCCAACAGACCATTTTCCACGAAGCGCTTTCCGCCACCTACATGTTTCCAGCCCGTCAAATCTTTTCCATTAAAAAGGGGCTTCCAAGATTGTGCCCGTAATCCTTGTGTAAAAATCAATAAGGCAATCAAGGCAAATTTTATTCGATTCATAAGTTGTCTGTTAGAGGTTTGTCCAGGTCTTTCGAGGAACCCATCCTGCGAAAACATCTGTTGCGCTCGTTGGGGTATTTTGAAAAAATTGTCCTACGCAAGTTATTATTTTCTGCTATAGTTGGCATTTTACCTGGCCGTTTTTTCTTTACCTTTGGCAAACCTTGGAGGATTGCCAAAGGTATGTTTTTTTAAGGATGATTTTGATCCAAAATATCCAGCTAACTGATTTTCTTAATCAGTTTTAACACCCCGAAAAAATAACGCAAATCGCTACCTTTGGCAATCCTCCAAGGTTTGCCAAAGGTAAGGGGAGCCTTTTCTTTTTACCGCTTTTCAAGTACTTTTGATTTCCATGAGCGCAACGAATCCAAAGGTATTTTTTATAACCCCACCATTTACCCAATTAAATACGCCCTACCCAGCGACGGCCTATTTAAAAGGTTTTTTGAATACCAAAGGGTTGGCGTCATATCAGGCCGACTTAGGACTAGAAGTCATCCTGCAACTATTTTCAAAAGAAGGGCTGACGCAATTATTTGCACACATTGAGCGTTCAGGGAAAAAATTGAATGCAAATAGCGAGCGCATGCTCCGACTGAAACAGTCCTACATCCGCACGATCGACCCGGTTATTTCCTTTTTACACGATAAAAACCCAACACTCGCACATATCATTTCCGAGCAAAATTACTTACCAGAAGCTTCCCGCTTTCAGCAAGTTTCGGATTTGGAATGGGCGTTTGGCAGCATGGGGGTGCGCGACAAAGCGAGGCATTTGGCCACGCTCTATTTGGAAGACATTTCCGACTTAATCATCGATGCCGTTGACCCCCATTTTGGGTTTAGTCGGTACGCGGAACGACTCGGAAGATCCGCATCCACATTCCACGCATTACATCAAGCGCTTGAAGCACCCTTAACCTACATCGACGAACTTTTAGTAGGCATTCTATCCCAGAAAATCCAAGCCGAAAACCCTGATTTAGTTGCCATCACAGCACCATTCCCCGGTAATTTATACAGTGCCTTGCGCTGTGGACAATGGCTTAAAAAACACCATCCAAACATCCAAGTTGCCTTTGGTGGCGGGTATGCAAATACTGAATTGCGCTCGCTACAGGAACCACGCGTGTTTGAATTTGTCGACTTTATTACGTTGGATGATGGAGAAACGCCCTTGATGAATCTTTTGGAACATCTACGTGGCGAACGCGCATTGAAAGATTTGAAACGCACGTTTTGTTGCATCGATGGAACCGTCACGTATCTAAATGGGTCAAAAGATGCCGACGTTAAGCAAAAAGACGTAGGTATTCCGGATTACACGGATTTACAATTAGACAATTATTTGTCGGTGATCGAAATCGCAAATCCCATGCATCGCTTATGGAGCGATGGGCGCTGGAATAAATTAACGCTCGCGCATGGCTGTTATTGGGGAAAATGTACCTTCTGCGACATCTCATTAGATTACATCAAAAACTACGAAGCCACGACCGCACCGATGTTGGTCGATCGCATCGAGGCAATGATCCAACAAACCGGCAATAATGGTTTTCATTTTGTCGATGAAGCCGCACCGCCCGCTTTGATGCGCGATGTGGCGCTGGAAATTATCCGACGTGACTTGACGGTTGTTTGGTGGACCAATATCCGATTTGAGAAAAATTTCACGAAGGATTTATGCCAACTCCTCGTACGGTCGGGCTGCATCGCCGTTTCAGGTGGCTTGGAAGTTGCTTCGGATCGATTGCTTACGTTAATCGACAAAGGTGTGACCGTGTCACAAGTGGCCCAAGTAGCCGATCATTTCACGCAAGCGGGCATTTTAGTTCATGCGTATTTGATGTATGGATTCCCTACACAGACCACGCAAGAAACGGTGGATTCCTTGGAAGTTGTCCGCCAGCTTGTTGAAAATGGGGTAATCCACTCCGGTTTTTGGCATCAATTTGCCTTAACGGCCCATAGCCCAGTTGGCCTAAACCCCGAAGCCTAC
>CANHKE010000168.1 GCA_947461155.1 Cytophagaceae bacterium
CACCACCGAAGTCAATCCTTCGCCAGCTTGCAACAAAATAGGCGATTCGTAATTAATAACTTTCGGATGTGCCCAATCTGAATTTTCATAGATGACTTCGCCGTTACGTGCCCCACCCATAATTTTAATCTGAAATAATTTTCCTTTCTCATGATAATGAGAGGTCAATGACACAACAGCGACATTCGTGTCAAATTTAAAGTTGCGCGTAATGGTCGTCGTTTGCTTGGCCGGCAGCGTAAAATCACTTACACCAAAATCAATCATCTGCACAATTTTTTTCACCTGATCCGCTGGCACCGTATACAGATTGACATAATTTTCACCAAAAAGATTGTCTTTTGTCTTGTTGAAATAATGTGGATTTAAATCAACAGATGCATTTGCCGGTAATTGCAAGGCCATACCCGCCGGAAACGTATAATCCGAATTCGGATCTGTCCCACCGCCTAAAAATATATGATTCGACATCTGTAAAAAAGTCAACACATTTAGAGAGTTGTCTAAATTTCTTAAATCCCGCGTTTCATCCGACTTTGGCGCAATCGCCTTATTTCGGAAATCATAAATTACCATGTGGTGACTATTCGCCCTCGACTTTAATTTAATACGCGAAACATAGATCGGTGCGGGATTGTTGATCGGCCGACGAACAAACAATTCCCTTTCAAAATTAGGTGGTACCACAAAACGCTCTACTTTCAATTGAACACCCGATTTTCCCTCCTCAGCCGGTGATGCCAACGGACTAAAATTGGCATCCTCGACATAGCTAGGCGTCGCATCATCTAAAACAGTAGGATCAACTACCTCCCCAGCTGAAGGCGCTCCCGCATCAATCCACTTTTGGACAAATGCCAGTTGCCCTTTGGTAATCGGTTTGCCACCCAAAGGCATCGGAGCACCGTAATTCGCTAAGCCATGATGACTCAAATCCCAATTCAACTTATGATAAAGAAGACTTTCATTCGAAGCAAATTTCTTGACGCGCGGCATGGATTTAGCCAGCGCAGCGGCGTTAATGGAGGGTGCCCCTACGAGGTTTGCATAAGCAAGCCCTTTCGCAAGCACAAGTCCATGCTGCGCAAAACTGCCATCTTTTTCCGACAAATGACAACCAGATGTCGCACATGAAGGCGTCAAAAATTTATCTTGCATTAAATCAAACGAAGCAATCTGCTTCATTTGTGGCACCGGTAAAACACCCGGATCCGTCGCTTCTTTGGAACAAGAAACGGACAAAACCGCCAAGAATAAAATCCATTTTTTCATCGTAAATAATACATATCGTGTTGCTCACCTGCTTCAATGCGTAATACCCGACCCAAAACCAGTAAAACCAATTTTCTAGACGCTAACCAAACAGGCAATCCCGTTTTAAGCGCAAAATCGGATAAGGAAATCACTTCGTTTTCGCGCAGGTATTCCATCAGCCACTTTTCCGAATCTCCATACGCAAACGTCAAGCCCGCTTCATTTTCCCGGCGCAGAATTTGCTTCATCTCCTTACTCGCTTTCACCGTCCGGTCTTTTACGCGTACATAACAAACAGGATTGGGGTCGGTTTCCAACTGCACAAAATGGGGTTTATCGATACTTTCAAAGACATGGTACACCAAAACCGAACGACCATTCTCCAAAGCAATGCGATAAACATGATAGGTAAATACGGGAAAACAATAAGCCGAAATGGCTTTTTCCAACAAAAATTGATCTTCTTCAACAAATTTAGAGCCCTCGATTTGGCCGTCGTCCGTTACGCCAACAAACAAATGACCGCCGTCTGAATTGGCAAAGGCGACCAACTCTTTGATAATTTTTTCGGGGAACTTCACCTTCATCTTAAATTCCAGCCGCTGCCCCTCTCCATGGCGGACCAAATGTTTCAGATTGCGCAAGTCCAAAAAGCGGTCTGCTTCTTCTCCTGACACTTCATCCAACAAAATTTCGTTTCCTGTGCGCATGGGATTTAAACTCATTTCAATTTAACAAAGTTTTAAAACAATTACATTTTATTTTACATAGTATAGCAATTCAATAGACTTTGTATATCTTTGTGAAAATTTTTTGCGCATGATCCCTGAAAATTTCGAAAAATCACTGTTAGCAGTACCTCTAACCGAAAGATTAGCTCAGATAGCTACGCTTTTCCAAGGCAAAAAAATGGTATTTTCTACCTCTTTTGGCCAGGAAGACCAAGCGATTACCTTTGCCATCGCCACGCAGAAACTACCAATCGAAATTTTTACGCTAGATACGGGTCGGCAATTTCAAGAATCCTACGAACTGATCGACCTGACTGTTAAAAAATTCGATTTCAATCTGAAAACGTATGTGCCAAATACCGCATCCGTCGAAGTACTCGTCGCTGAAAAAGGCTTTAATTCGTTTTACACATCCGTAGAAAACCGAAAAGAATGTTGCTTCATCCGAAAAATTGAACCGTTAAACCGAGCCTTACAAGGTGCGGACGTTTGGATCACTGGCCTGCGAGCGGAGCAATCGGATAATCGTGCCGACATGCCCATGATTGAATGGGATACGCAGAAGAATTTATATAAGATCAATCCGTTAATGGATTGGTCATTTGAAAAATTAGAAACATACTTAGCTGAACATAAAATTCCACAAAACCCCTTGCACAAAAAAGGGTTTATTTCGATTGGTTGCGCCCCATGTACACGCGCCATCGCCGAAGGTGAGCACCCCCGCGCTGGTCGCTGGTGGTGGGAGAGTTCGCAAAAAGAATGTGGTCTACACGCCTAATATAGCATATGAATACGTACCAAGATAAAATCGGCCACTTCCCTCGCCAGCTTGAGGATGAGTCCATTTACATTATGCGCGAGGTTGCGGCACAATTTGAACGCCCAGCCCTGCTTTTTTCAGGTGGAAAAGATTCCATCACGCTTGTCCGCCTTGCCCAAAAAGCATTTTACCCAGGTAAAATCCCTTTTCCTTTGGTACACATTGATACCGGCCATAACTTTCCAGAAACCATCGAATTCAGAGATTGGTTGGCCAAAGAAACCGGTGCCGAATTAATCGTTCGGTACGTACAAGATTCCATTGACCAGGGGAAAGCTAAAGAAGAATCAGGCAAATATGCCTCTCGAAATGTGTTACAAACCGTGACACTTTTAGACACGATTGAAGAATTTAAATTTGACGCCTGCATCGGCGGCGCCCGCCGCGACGAGGAAAAAGCCCGCGCCAAAGAGCGCATTTTTTCCGTACGCGATGACTTCGGACAATGGGACGCCAAACGCCAGCGACCCGAACTATTCGACATGTTGAACGGCCGCATCGCCGTAGGCGAAAATGTGCGCGTGTTCCCGATTTCCAATTGGACTGAATTGGATGTTTGGAATTACATCAAAGAAGAAAAGATGGAAATCCCGAGCATCTACTTTTCGCACCAGCGTCAAGTGATCGAACGTGACGGCATGCTTTGGGCAGATTCTGAACACCTGAACAAAGAGGCGGATGAAATTCCATTCGAAGCAACTGTTCGTTTCCGTACAGTGGGCGACATGACCTGCACCGCAGCCGTAGCCTCCGATGCTACCGAAATCGATGTCATCATCGAAGAGATTCTTTCGGCTGAAATTTCAGAACGCGGCGCACGAATCGACGACAAACGTTCGGAAGCTGCCATGGAAAAAAGAAAGCAACAAGGGTATTTTTAAATCAAGCGAAGAAAGACAATGGATATATTACGCATAGCAACCGCCGGTTCCGTCGACGATGGAAAAAGTACCTTGATCGGTCGCTTATTATACGAGACTAATTCGATTACCAAAGATAAAATCGAAGCCCTGGAAACAGCTTCCAAACGCAAAGGATTAGACTTTTTAGACCTTTCCTTATTAACCGATGGGCTAATCGCAGAACGCGAACAGGGAATCACCATCGACGTGGCACACATTTATTTCTCAACCCCAACGCGCAAATACATCATCGCCGATACGCCTGGTCACGTGGAATATACGCGCAACATGGTCACCGGTGCTTCCAATGCGAAGGTATCCCTGATTTTGATTGATGCCCGCCAAGGACTCGTCGAACAAACAGCCCGCCACTTATCCATTGCCGCGATGCTTCGGATTCCGAAAGTGATTATTTGCGTGAATAAAATGGATTTGGTGCAATATCAAGAATCAACGTTTGAATCCATAAAAGCTAGTTTAACTGAGCTTGTCGCCCAAACGACATTCGCAGGACAAGACGTTAGCTTCCTGCCTATTTCGTCGTTATATGGCCAAAACATCACGCAAAAATCAAATGAAATGCCTTGGTTTGGTGGCAACACCTTATTGGGCGAATTAGAAGCTTTTGAATATGCGTCAACCCTAGCGCATGCACCTGCTCGTTTCCCAGTACAATTTGTCGTACGCCCCATGACAGAAGCGTACCACGACTTCCGCGGCTATGCCGGCAAAATAAGTTCTGGTACCTTTAAAGTGGGCGATGCCATTCGCGTTTTGCCTACTGGACAAGAAAGTAAGATTGCAACAATTGAGAAGTTTGATACCAAACGCGAGCAAGCAATCGC
>CANHKE010000169.1 GCA_947461155.1 Cytophagaceae bacterium
AATCCCAAGCCTTGGCCTGGGATTTTTTTTTGAGCATTGTAGTACTATAAGTTAAACAATTCCTTGTCCAACTGGGGTTTAACGACACAGGTGTTGTCCAAATGCATCGTCGCAGTATTGGCGGCATTGTACGTTGGCCATACAGGTAAACCCTTGTGATTCGGATTACCCACTTTGGCAAAATTTATCCAAGCCTGACTCATCTTATCCGCTAACACATACGCATCTTTTCCACCGCCAGTCATTTCTTCACAACGCGCGATGTTATTAAAACAGAATGGCAATTCGCCACAATGGATTGCTTTATACTTCCCATCAGCCACAGGTGACTGCCAAGTGAATAGGTACATGAATACGGGCGCACCGCCGATTGCCGACTTCACGTTCGCCTGCTCCACAGCACCTGGACGAAACATGCGGTCCACATCCAACAAATCAGATGGTCTTGTGTCATTTGGATATGCTTTCTTCACGGCAGCTTTATACGCCTCCGCCTTTGCGCCATAGGTTTTTTGAATGTACGCCTCCACCTCAGCAGCAGATGCATTCGCCATGGCCATATTCGCGAATGGAGCAAATTCATTTTTCACTGTGCCAATCAATAAGGGAATATCTTTCGATAATTCTAAGGCTTCTTTGGACGACATCTGATAAGGTAAAACATCTGCATCCAAACTTGGACCCCAGCTTAAACCAAATCCACCAACTGGTTTTCCGGCCGCTTTTAATTGTGCCGCGACAACCTGCAATGCTTTTTTGCCCGCATTGGCTAATACAGGGAATGGAATCTTTTGTAAACTATCTGCTTGATTGGGCGCTAAGTTTAATGCTTTCATCACCTCTGCTGTAATCGCCTGGGTCGTCGACTTGCTTAACATCTCCGAACGGAACGCACCACTTTGATTAATCGCTTTGTGAAACAAACCTTTCGCAGATGGCATCGCCATCAACGTATTCACTTTGGCTCCTCCACCCGACTGGCCAAAAATCGTCACATTGGATGGGTCTCCACCAAAAGCCTCGATGTTGTTTTTCACCCATTCCAACGCAGCCTTCATATCCAATACCGAGTTGTTTGCCGAATACTTGTATTTATCCCCATAGGCCGACAAATCCAAATACCCCAAAATATTCAAGCGATGATTAATCGAAACGACGACCACATCTCCCTTTTTGGCTAAGTTCTCGCCATCATATGAAGGCAATTCTTGTGAAGATCCAGAGGTAAATCCACCACCATGAATCCAAAACATCACCGGGCGTTTTTTGCCATCCTTGATTCCTGGCGTCCAGACATTGACACGCATGCAATCTTCATTGGTAAAACCCCACGAGTGATTAAACACAAATTCCGATTCATCTTGAACGTTGGTCGTCGGATCCAACAAAGGCGCTACAGGTCCATAGGTATACGAACTACGGACATTGGTCCAAGCCTTTGGTTTATGCGGCGCTTCAAATCGAGCGGCCTCCGCATAAGGAATACCTTTGTAGGTATACACGCCTCCATGTACGTAACCACGTACCGCACCGGATTCGGTGGGAACAACGCCCACATTTGAATTCGCTGTAATTTGGGCTTGACTAACAAATCCTGCTAATAGGATTCCACAAGCTAATGCAATTCTTTTCATAATTAGTTTTTATAATAACGGTCTAAAAATTCATAACGGGCATCATTTGCCGCTGGAACCGATTTCGATTCGACATCCAATACCATCACGGCCGGGTTTTTTTCTTGTGCTTGCGCCACTGGCCAGTTAGGTAGATCCTTTCCATTCGGATTACCTGTTTTGATAAAATTGGCAAAATAGGTGAACATCGTATTGGACACTTGGTAATCTTCCTGCGTCCACGCATATTCTTTAATCAACCTCAAATTGCCCATGCAATATTCGATTTCACATGCATGTGGGGCGCCGATCGCCGGACGGGGCTTCGGTGCATTGGGATCCGCTTTCACGGTCCCACCCGCTAACGCTGAAGCACGGGTATTGTCCACCAATGGCGGGCGTAATTTGGAAAACATATAGCGGTAAACTGCTTGCGAAGAATTCTTGCGATGTAAGTCAAACCACTTCCACGTACTATAGGAGATAAAACGATCTGAAGCTAAGGCCGTAGCCGAATACTCAACTTCTTGCTCTGTATTGCCGGGATATAAAGCCATGACAGCATCTGCTTCCGTTGGGAATGCCGCTTTTACTTTGGCCAAATAGTTTTCAGGCGTATACGGTTTACCTTGCATAAAAGCCAAACCTGACATTTCAGCTGAGTTCCAGCCAAGTAACAAGGGAACTTGCGCTTGTTCTTTGGCATTAAAAATCGCTGGAATCGATTTCGGATATACATATCCGTCGATCACAGCCGTGTTATAATTTTTACGCGTTTCTGATTGAATCTCAAACAATTCGCGTGTCGTTAATTTCCGTAGTTCAGCCAAAGACTTGGCATTTGCCTTCGCCGCAAATTCCACTCCTTCTTTTTCCGCTTGCGCCAAAGGCACCGGATATAAGGTTGGGTTAATCCCTGCCCCACTTTCACCGATTGCCCCAGCGATCACATCGCGCGCCAAGGGTGAGGACATTTGTGCACTCACTGACACCGAACCGGCAGACTCACCGGCAATGGTAATCTTCTTTGGATCGCCGCCAAAAGCCGCCACATTGCGCTTCACCCATTGCAACGCAAAAGCCTGATCCATTAAACCATAATTTCCGGATGCTTTATAGCTGGTTTCTTTACTCAATTCGGGATGTGCGAAGAATCCAAAAATACCCAAACGGTAGTTGACCGTCACCACCACAATCCCTTGCTTCGACATCGCCTCGCCATCATAGCGCGGCTCAGAACCATCTCCAGCAAAAAATCCACCTCCATAGAAATAAACCAAAACAGGTAAATTTTGCGTACTGCGCTTCGCTGGTGTCCAAACATTCAAATAAAGACAATCTTCACTTAAACCCTGTGAGCGCGAATTCATATCACCAAAAACAACGGCTTGTACCGCGCGTGCTGAAAACTGCTTGGTTTCTTTTACTCCAGACCAAGCACCTAATGCTTGTGGCGCTTTCCAGCGCAATTCACCTACTGGTGCCTTCGCAAAGGGTATACCAAAATAAGTTTGAATACCCGTTGCCGTATTGTAATTCCCCTCGATTTTACCTGATTCGATTTGGGTTTGAACAGCCATTTTGTTGTCACTTTGCGCATGTGCCGCAAACGCAAAAATGCCCAACAGACACGTGAGATGCCAGATTTTTTTCATTCGTTTTTTAGGTTTAGCTATTGTAATAATTTGATACAATAATACAAATTAAATGTTAGAGTCCTATTCGGGCTGTGGGGTAATAAACCTAAGGATACTAGTAGCCACGCGCGCAGGCGCCTCCTCCATCGGCACATGGCCAACATTCTTATAGACTTCGGCTTTACTACCTTGGATATCTTTTAAGAAATTATCTACATTGTTTACCCCGATAAGGTTATCTTGATCACCCCATAAAATCAGCGTTGGTACCTTAATTGTTTTTATTCGAGAAACATTCGAATTCAAAAACCGTTTTGAATTCCCTTGAAATGAACCTTTAAAGATTTGCAAAGCCACTTCTCTATTTCCTGCTCGAATCGCTATATCATGAAAGCGTTCAACTTGTTCATCCGTAACCCGCGATTGATCAAAATAGACCGTCTCTAAACTCTTTCTCACTAAAGCCTTCGGGGTAACGTACAATAATAAATTATTGATAACAGGAGTCGAAGCAATGGTGAAACCTAACGATCCACTCTCCTCTTTTTTTGGATAACCCGCAGCATCAATTAAGATCATTTTGGCTAATCGAGATGGATTAGCTAATGCATAATTCCATGAAATGGCTCCACCCATAGAATTCCCGGCTAAAATGAAGCGCTTTAATTTTAAATGATTAGCTAAGGAATCAATAAACTTGGAATAATACTTGAAATTATAGGCATTCTCTGGCGAAGGACCCGTTAACCCAAAACCAGGCAAATCAATACTAATTACACGCTTGTATGGTTTCAAAGCTATAACTACACTATCCCAAGTATTCAACGAAGAAGACATGCCATGCAAAAGGATGATAGGCAGACTATCTGTTTTAACTCCTTCATCCCGCAAATGCACTTCCATGCCCATTATCGGGACAAATTGCGATTGTGCATTCGCGTATTTTGGTTTCAATTCCGCAACGGGTATGTCCTGCTCGGCCAGCAAAAGAATGGCTACGATTGGGATTAAAAGGATTAGGCCTACTACTTGTAAAATTCGATTCATGGATTTATTTTAAAATTAATGTTTCAATAGTATTTAATTCCGGACCACCACCGCGGTTTGCACTTCCATTGGCCACATATAAGCTGCCTTGGTGAT
Organism: Cytophagaceae bacterium; assembly: GCA_947461155.1. Lineage (GTDB taxonomy): Bacteria > Bacteroidota > Bacteroidia > Cytophagales > Spirosomataceae > Aquirufa. The sequence continues at coordinate 4,394 of CANHKE010000169.1, forward strand.
AGACGACGCCAGTACCGTGACGGCCTTGCAATAAAGATGGGAATTTCACCCAATTGCCGGTCCGCACATCTAGCGCTTCTACTTCCGCATGGGCACCGGGCTGGACAATGCTTTCACCCAGCATGACAATGAGGTAAGG
>CANHKE010000170.1 GCA_947461155.1 Cytophagaceae bacterium
ATGCCTGTATGCTCATAAAAACGAGCATCTTCCGTAGCCACCAAAGCTTTAACCAAATAAGGTGAAATCAGATTATAATCCCGAATGGGGGTGCGGTTTTCAGCAAAATACTTGCCTAATAAGACACCATCGGCTGAATAAATTTCAGATGCTTGTGATAATTTGGGATTTTGAAGGTCGTCTACGCTGGGCATTTGACCCGTCAACCAAAAGATATTGGTCTCAATAACAAACAAATAAATTAAACCATACAATGCCGTTTTCCCAGTAATGCGCCACATGCGGACAATGGGCTTGTAATAAGCTGAATTTTTGTCGACACGCGCATCGTAATAATCCTGAACTACTTGACGCTTCGCTACGTAAAAATCAACTCCCTGCTGGGCAAATGCCTCAAGCTTCGAATAATTCGTAGCTCCGATTACCTTTTTAATGCCAAACAAAAACCACGAAACAAGCTTCCCAAAAACCTGTGCAATTAGTGCCTTAACACGCGAAAAATACTGCTGTATCTGCTCAAGCATAGTTTATTCCGTTTCTAATTTTTCTAAGATAGTCATTAAATCCGTGAAATCACGAAAGCCCGGACGGTCTTCCTGACCAGCCACCAATCCAATTCCTTGAATGGAACTTTGTGCCACCCATTCTTCCAAATCAGCATCTGGTATCTCCAAACCCAATATAATTGAATACTGCGCCGCCCAAATCTCCACGGATGCTTCCATCCCAGTTAAAGAATCGGGTGAATCACCGACCAATAAAAAATGAGTCACATAAGGCGCCGAGGCCGCAAATATGGCCGGCAAATTATCCGAATCTATGTTGACACGCAAAATCTTAGGTACATCTATCTCCTGAATGGCTACCAACGAAACGCTAGAATCGATTTCAATCACGTCTGGCTGATATGTAGCAACCATTTCCTTGATTTGATTGGCTGAAGCTTTCGTAAATTCTCCCACGATTTGAACGCCTGCTAACCAATTCCGAATTTCAGTAAAGCGATCCAGTGAAATTTCCTGCAAGGGAAAACCTAACCAATCGACGCCCATGCCGGCACAATACCGCGCATCAGACAAATTAGCAATCGAAGAAACTTTAACCTGGGTTTTTAACATCGTATGTCATTGAAATAAACGAGGACAAAAGTACGTTTTCAACGGGTAAATACCAAGATTATTGGCCATTTGGCGAAATTAATCCTAACTTGCGGAAAATTTACGCAGGCTTTGAACCTGTCAGGAAATATGGAATCAAAAGGACGCGTCTTAGTCGCTATGAGCGGCGGCATCGACAGCTCTGTCGCAGCTGTTTTACTTCACGAACAAGGATACGAGGTCATCGGAATGACCATGAAAACCTGGGACTATGCCAGTTCCGGCGGCGATAAAAAAGAAACCGGCTGCTGTTCCCTCGATTCCATTAACGACGCGCGACACATTGCCGTTTCGCTCGGTTTCCCCCATTACATTTTAGACATACGCGAAGAATTTGGTGATTCTGTCATCGATTACTTTACTCAAGAATACGTGGATGGCCGTACGCCCAACCCATGTGTTATGTGCAATACGCATATAAAATGGGATGCATTGCTGCGTCGGGCCGACCAACTAGGCTGTGAATTTATTGCTACTGGACATTATGCGCAGATACGGGAAGAAAATGGCCGACATATCATTTCAAAGGGTGTGGATGCCTTGAAAGATCAAAGCTATGTGCTCTGGGGAGTATCGCAATCTAGTTTAGCGCGTACCATTTTACCCTTGGGCGGTTTAACCAAAGCGCGCATTCGCGAGATGGCGACCGAACGTGGTTTTGTGGATTTGGTGAACAAATCGGAAAGCTATGAAATCTGTTTTGTACCAGATAACGATTACCGTGGGTTTTTAAAGCGCCGGCTACCTGAATTAGAAGCGGAAGTAGCGGGCGGAAATTTCGTAGATCCCACCGGAAAAGTCATCGGAAAGCATGAGGGATATCCGTTTTATACGGTTGGCCAACGAAAAGGTTTGGGTAAGGCATTCGGCTTCCCGGCCTATGTCATCGAAATTCGCAAAGAAACGAACGAAGTGGTGATTGGTGAGATTGCTGATTTAAATCGGACCGGCATGTGGGTTGGCCAGCTCAACCTGCAAAAATATACTGAAATCCCTGCGGAGGGCATCGAAACTGTAACAAAAGTACGTTACAAAGATGCAGGGACGGATGCGGTTATCTATCAGCACGGCGCGAAAATAAAAGTTGACTTTCATGCCGAAGTCAGCGGCATTGCACCCGGACAAGCAGCTGTTTTCTACGAAGGAAACGATGTCATTGGCGGTGGTTGGATCTTAAAATCGTTCCAAAAAGGAAGCGTTTTTGAACATGTTCAATCCTTTGAAGTTACCAACTAAGGAATCAATTTTGCCTCTTCAGGCGTTAATTTCATTTTGATGCGCGGCATCTGGATCACCTCCATGTCGAAAATCCGCGTACCCTCAATTTTAAAACGAAGGGCCGTTTGCTCCGCATGAAAACCGTGTTGGCCCGCAGCCCCCGGATTCAAAAACAACATATTATTCCGTTTGGCATCCCGTTTGATTTGTAAAATATGGGAGTGGCCACAGACAAAAATCATCGGTAAACCTTTTGCAAAGGCTTCCAAGGCATCTGGTTTGTAGTTCGAAGGTGCGCCTGCGATGTGCGTCATCGCGACTGTCACATCTTCACAGCGAAACCGCCGAATTTTGGGATAGGTATTACGTATTGTCCGGTCGTCGATATTGCCATAAACGCCCGCAATCGGCTTTCCGTAGGCGGCTAATTTATCTGCCAGCTCCACAGAACCCCAATCTCCAGCATGCCAAATTTGATCACAAGCCTTCAGGTGTTCGTCCAAGCGCGGATCCAAATAACTATGCGTATCTGAAAGTAATAAAACCTTAACCATGCCTATTTTCCTTTAACTGAAATAAGCGCACCACTGGAAATAAGTGCATTCTTTTTCCAAATGACGCGTTCCTCAGCTAGGCGCGTCGTTACTGCCGCGTCTTGGTTTACCCAAGCAGGTGAGCCCGCATCTTTCCATGCTGAATACCAAAAGGAAGCCACGCGTGAAGAAGCCAATAACATGCGTTTTTGAACCGATACCCCTAATTTAGCTCCATAAGCTTGAATAAATGCTTTGGTATAATAACGTTGTTGGCGACCGTATTTTTCCACCATCTCAAAAGAGCCGCTTTCACCCAAAGCTGCTCGTACTTCTTTCTCCGCCTGAAACATCGGAGGCAACATCGCATGCGATTCCAATAAAATCTGGAAAATAAAATCCTGCGGCTTGGCGATATATTGTACACCATCCACTTGACTCAAGGTATACGTTTGCAATTGATCCTCTGGGACTAAACTTTCCCATAACACGTGCATGCCTTTTTGACCTGTCAACTGCCCATCATGATTTTTTGTGGTATGCAAGGGTACATGCGCATCCGCCACATAATGTCCTAAATCAGCTGCATAAAACAAGACAGAATCACGCAGTTCGTTTTTAAACGCGTGGACCAAGCGGCCATAGACGCGTGTCACTTCCCAAGGCACCAAGCCTTCTTTTCGCAAACTATCTAAGGTGTATTTTTTTACCGCTGCGTTGAAATCATGCGGGATGTCGGTTTTATAATTAGCCCCAAATAAATCAGCATCCAAATCCAAATAGTGCTTTGCATCTTCTAATTTGTCGTCTTTCCGACGAACATCCGGTCGGATGGATTGCTGAACAATATAGTCCTGATTCGCATAAAAATAGGAAGCCAAGGCATCAGGTAATTGATAAATAGAAACCTGATGCAATGTTTTGTGCGCCAAAAATCCCCAAGAGGAACATAGGACTAAAATAAATAAACTAATTTTCTTCATGAGTGGGTTTGATGAATGATTTGGGCGTTTTGCCATATTGTTTTTTAAAGGCTCTTGCGAAATAAGCGGGGTCGTTAAAGCCCACTTGATAGGCAATTTCAGATATATTAAACTTCGAATTTTCGAGTAAAACTTTCGCTTGCTGCAATCGAATCGACCGGATAAATTCATTTGCCGCTAACGATGTCAACATCTTCATCTTACGATATAACTGCATTTTACTCATATCGAGGCCTTTTTCAAGGTCCTCTACGTCAAAGTCGGCATTACTCAAATTCGCAATAATCAGCTGCGTCGCCTTCACTAAAAATGCATCCTCAAAGGTAGGCAATTTACCTTCACTCAATTCTTGTTGGATCATCTGCTTTTGCCAATTTTTCCGATTGCGTTCTTTGCTCTCCAACAATTTATTGACACGAATCTCCAGAATATCCGCATTAAACGGTTTGCTTACAAAATCATCCGCTCCAGCCTGCATCCCCTCAATTTGACTTTCCTGGGCACTTTTGGAAGTAAGTAATACCAATGGTATGTGATTCGTTTTGGGGTTTTGGCGAAGAGCCCGACATAAATTCACGCCACTCATCCCCGGCATCATCCAGTCAGTGATCACCACATCCGGCAAATA
>CANHKE010000171.1 GCA_947461155.1 Cytophagaceae bacterium
ACAAGTTCGCCGTACCCCACAATAATTTAACCCCACTTTCAGCTTGCTTCTTCTCAAAAATATCCGAGATGAATTTCACGCGATCCGTAAATTCTTTCGGATCATTATGACCTTCAATCGCATCTACGTCATGAAAACAATAGAAAGGAGCCCCCATTTTGGTTATAAATTCGAATGCAGCATCTGCTTTGTCTGCGGCTCTTTGACGGGCATCTGAAGCAACATCCCATGGATAATGATGCGTACCTGGACCGAATGGATCAGCGCCATCACCGCAAAACGAATGCCAATATGCAATCGCGAAGCGAAGGTGCTCCTTCATGGATTTACCTGCGATGATTCGGTTTTCATCGTAATAGCGAAATGCTAACGGGTTGTCTGATTCAGCACCTTCAAATTTGATTTGACCAATGCCCTTGAAATATTCTTTTTGTCCAATTAATACGCTCATATAGGTCGCTTATAAATACGTTGATTTGCTTGATAAGCCTCAAAACTACAAATTAAACCCTTGATTCCAAATGCTTACGTGTATTTTTTAGCATAGTATAGCACAGCTATGTAGTATATAAGGGTATGATTTTAAATTGTTTTTCCTATTTTTGAAAAAATACGACTTCATCACATGAACAAACTTCTCCAAATTGGAATTTTATTCCTACTTGCTTTGCCTACGTTCGGGCAAACTAGTTTCAATGCCAACGGGCGTTTCGAACAGTTAGAATCGACACTTCCTACGCCGAACACCTACAGGACCGCGAGCGGTTCACCAGGTAAAGATTATTGGCAGCAACGTGCAGATTATGATATCAAGGTTGAACTAGATGACGTCAACCGTAAAATTACGGGCACGGAAACAATTACCTATATTAACAATTCACCTGATGAATTAGGCTATTTGTGGATTCAATTGGACCAAAATATATTTGAGAAAAATGCCGCTAAAAAAACCACAGCTACTGGGGAAATTAAGAATGGCATTCCGGCGTCTGCCTTCAAAGAACTGACAGACCCCAAAGACTATGGGTACAAAATCACCGCAGTTAAAGATGTAAAAGGCAATCCATTGCGCCATACCATTAATCAAACGATGATGCGCATTGATTTACCTGCTCCGATTAAATCGGGTGGATCGTTTAGCTTCAACATCGATTGGAATTACTTAATTACCGAATATTATGGCCGTTCAGGCTACGAGTTTTTTGCCAAAGATGGCAATGCCAATTACTTCATCGCACATTGGTTCCCACGTATGGCCGTTTACAACGACGTGTATGGCTGGCAGCACAAACAATTCATGGGCCAAGGCGAATTTACCTTGAACTTTGGAAACTATAAAGTAGCGATCACCGCACCAAACGACTTGGTCGTGGGGGCCGGAGGCGAATTAACCAACCCGAACCAAGTGATGACCGCAAGCCAACTGAAACGTTGGGAGCAAGCAAAAACCGCCACACGTCCCGTGGAAATTGTGACGCAAGCAGAAGCAGAAGCGGCAGAAAAAGGAAAGCCGAGCGGCAAAAAAACGTGGATTTTTAAGGCGGATAACGTGCGTGATTTTGCGTTTACGGCTTCCCGTAAATTCATTTGGGATGCGTTGCAAGTAGAAGTTGAGGGCAAGAAAGTTTGGGCGATGTCCTATTATTCGAAGGAGGGAAATCCACTTTGGGGTAAATATTCAACGATGGCGGTGGCACATACCTTACGTTCGTATTCAAAGAGAACTGTAGCCTATCCGTATCCGGTAGCGATTTCCTGCCATGCAACGTTAGGTGGCGGTATGGAATATCCGATGATCTCCTTTAATGGCGGAAGGCCGGAAGCCGATGGCACTTACACGGAAAATGTTAAAAATGGGATGATTGGCGTGATTATTCACGAGGTGGGACATAATTTCTTCCCGATGATCATCAACTCGGATGAGCGTCAATGGTCGTGGATGGATGAGGGTTTGAATACCTTCTGCCAATATTTAGCGGAGCTAGAATGGGATCGCAATTTCCCTGCGCGACGTGGAGAACCCCAAAACATTGTGCCGTATATGCGTTTAGACGCGAAGAACCAGGTGCCGATTATGGCAAACTCGGAGAACATCATGGATTTCGGTAATAACGCCTATGCAAAACCTGCGACCGCGTTAAATATTTTGCGCGAAACGGTGATGGGTCGCGAATTATTTGATTATGCATTTAAAGAATATGCGCGTCGGTGGGCATTCAAACAACCCTACCCAGCTGATTTCTTCCGTACCTTGGAAGATGCGTCCGGCGTAGATCTAGACTGGTTTTGGCGTGGATGGTTTTATGGGACAGAGCCGGTTAACCAATCGATCGAAACGGTGGAATGGTTTGGGGTAGATACGCAAGATCCAGTAGCCAAAAAGGCGGATGAAAAAGCGAAAGCAGACGCGAAGCGCCAGACCATCTCGAATATTCGAAACAAGACCGACATCAAATCAACTGTTGTCGAAGAGAATCCAGACCTAACTGATTTTTACAACACGTACGATCGCTTCGCAACGTCGGATGCGGAGAAGAAAAAATACCAAGATTACTTGGCGGGACTATCTGAGGAAGAACGCAAATTGGTTTTGGAAGGAAAGAATTTTTACGTGGTCAACTTTAAAAACAAAGGAGGCTTACCTATGCCTGTCATTGTGAAATTAGCCTACGAAGATGGCACAGAAGAGGTATTGCGATTCCCTGCGGAAGTTTGGCGATTAAACGATGTAGAAGCAAAGAAGATCATCCCGACGTCGAAGAAAGTAGTTAAGTGGACGCTAGATCCATTCTATGAAATCGCGGATATTGATACCGATGACAACGCCTTTCCACGTGAACCAGCACAACCTACACGGGTGCAATTGTTTAAAGAGCAAGTGAGGTCATACGGAGGCGGACGAAACCCGATGCAGGAGGCGCAAAATGCGAAGAAATCCGGAGCGGTGACTGGCGCGAAAAACTAAGTTTGTAGAAACAAAAAAAGCCCGATTACTTATCCAATCGGGCTTTTTTTATTCCGCTTCAGTCGAATCTAGTAAACCTAAATCCAAATTTGTATTGGCTTTGCCACTAAAGTACATCGGAGCAAATCGATAGCCAAAAAGAATATCCGATAAGGCATAGGAATTTCTTGCCATGACCGTGGACGAATACACTTCATCAAAACCAATTAATAAAGCACTTACCTCAGGTTGCAAAGCGAGAATCTCATCCTCCGAAAGTCCATAAAAAGGACTATTGGCATCAATCGGATGAACAACCGTCCAGTTTAACACCAAACTATCCACATGCGATCGCTCCAAATCCAAATTGAAAAATTTGTAGGTACCATCCACTTCAAACAATCGCGTACTGACCTTTATTTCCGCATTCGTTAAAATATGGTCATCCTTATACCCTACCAAACGGAACATCAATGCCTTTCCTCCTCGGTAATTTGCAAAAACCATTTTTTCAGAAAAACGAACAAATGAACGAGGTCGAGAGAACCGCCCATAAAGTAAACCGGCAGCGATGGCGAAGGACAAAAAACCAATTAATGATTCAATCGCAGCAATCCAGTTCGTTATCTCCCCAACAGGATTCACGCGACCATAGCCGACCGTCGTAAATGTCTGCGTACTAAAAAAGAAAAGATCTTTTAACCGGGTAAAGCCATGTCCGGAATTAACGCCTTCCAGCCCTGAGGGACCAGCCAACCAATAAAGCAGGGTAAAAAAACAATTGATCAAAAAATAAGCAACAAATATAACGAGCAGGAATCGCCACCGAGGCATCGTCAACATACTGTGATAACTACTCACACGATCGCGCAACGAAATACCCAAGCGCTTGATGTTAAACGTACCATCCCGATTAACCATGCGGCCACCCATTTGGGAGGCTTTATCGCCAAAACCCGTATCTTGATTGACGCTTTCTTTCATGCGATTAAACGAACCATAATTTAAGTGATGCAATGACCAATACGAAAGCCAATATCCACTTCACTTTGGTATTAGATGCGATGGCGGATCCCCAACGGGCTCCAAGGAAACCACCGATGAGCGATGCGATTAACCAATATATAAGCGAGGATTGATCTAGTGGAATCCATGTTTTTAATCCAGCTAATCCAGCCACCGAATTGACAAAGATAAAAAGCGCCGATACCGCTGCGGCTTCTTTTAAACTTGCCCAGCGAAAAAGCAATAAGATTGGGCTAAGTATAATGCCTCCTCCAATGCCAATCATGCCTGAAAGCAAGCCAATACAGGTCCCAGCGGATAAACCGGCCCATACAGGCAAAGACTTCGATTCTGTTTCTCGTATCGTGGAAATCATTCGGATCACTGCCATGAATAAACAAGCTCCTAAAATTTGTTTGTAGGTTGAATCACTCAACGGAATTTTTGCCCCCAAAAAAGCAGCCGGAATCGATCCCAGGGCAAAAGGCCAAAACAAGCGCCACTTAAAAAAGCCTTGTCGGTAAAATGCAAAGAACGACATGAGCGAAACGCCTAAGTTCAGCAATA
>CANHKE010000172.1 GCA_947461155.1 Cytophagaceae bacterium
CGTAAAGCCGGCTTAATTGAATTGAATGGTGAAGTAGCGACCTCGCTACAATTTTTTACCACCGATAGCTCTAAACATTTTTTACGCGGCGCAATCTATGTCAAAACGGCGACGCAAAATGATTCGCTCGCACCCATCATTCATTTTCTGAAGCAAGATGCCATCCATCTAGTACAGACGCTCCGGTGGCAGGATTAGCTTGCCCGACTGCCAATCTTTGTGTTTATTTGTAGCCGAGATGGGAGAATCAAATTTGCTTTTTGAATCAGAAGAATCGACGGTTTTCGTGGATGCACTTCTCCCTTTACCCATTCCTCGTTTTTTTACCTATCGCGTCCCGCGTCAATGGGCTCAGGTCGTTGAATCCGGACTTCGCATTGTCGTTCCCTTTGGTAGTTCCAAAGTTCTAACGGCTGTGATTGTCGCGGTACATAACGAGCCACCCAAGCAATACCAAGCCAAATACATTTTGGAGATTTTAGATGATGCGCCGCTGGTGACTTCCTCTCAAATTGCCTTATTTCAGTGGGTCGCCAATTATTACATGTGCTATCCGGGGGAGGTATTTCAAGTTGCCTTACCTGCTGGTCTCAAAATTTCGAGTCAATCCAAAGTGCAAATACACCCTGAATTTGATCAAGTTCAGGAACTGACGGATAAAGAACGCGTAATTTTTGAGGCAATTCAGGAAAAGGGCGCGTTGACTTACGATGAAGTAGCACGCGTGGCGGATGTCAAAAGCCCCTATCACCACATCAAAGCGTTAGTAGGCAAAGGCGCTGTATTGATTTTCGATGAACTTAAGGATCGCTACACTCCGAAAGTTATTCGCAAGATTCGCTTGTGTAAGGCGTGGGAGGATGTAGGCCAACTGACCGAATTGATTAAGAGTTTGGAAGATAAGACCAAACAGATTAGCGTGCTTTTGCATTATTTGCGCTTTATTCCGGTGTTGCGGGATCCTTCGATGAATCAAAAAGGCTTAGAGAAATCAAGTTTTTCGCAGGCTGAATTGTCGGAAAGCTCCTTGCAGACATTAATTAAAAATGGCATTTTCGAGTCTTTTGAGGTGATTGTTTCTCGCTTTGGAACGGATAATGACGATTTTGTTCCGTCGACATTTGATTTGAATGACGCGCAGACTAATGCGTATCAATCGATTTTAAGCCAATTTCAGACGAAGGATACCGTGTTGTTGCATGGAATTACCGGCTCAGGAAAAACGGAGATTTATATACGTTTAATTCAAGAGGCCTTGGCGAACGGGGATCAGGTCTTGTATCTGCTTCCAGAAATTGCGTTGACGACACAAATCGTCACGCGATTGAAAAAGATTTTCGGGGAACAAGTGGGCATTTATCACTCTAAATTCTCCGACAATGAACGGGTTGAAGTTTGGAAGTCGATTGTCGAAGGAAAATATCCATTTGTGGTCGGGGTACGCTCCTCCGTATTTTTGCCCTTTTCGCGTTTAGGCCTTATCATCATCGATGAGGAGCATGAATCCTCCTTTAAACAAACGGATCCAGCGCCTCGCTATCACGCGCGCGATGTGGCAATGGTCCTTGCGAATCAGCAGGGCGCGAAAGTTTTATTAGGTTCCGCCACACCGTCGATTGAATCGTATTATCAAGCCAAACAAGGTAAATATGGTTTAGTTACCTTATCGGAGCGTTTCGGTAAGGCACAGTTACCCGAGCTTCGATTGTTGGACACGAAATATGCCACGCGCATGAAGCAAATGAAGGGTGGGTTTTCAGTTGATTTAGTGGAGGTGTTAAAGGCCAATTTTGAGCGTGGCAAGCAAAGTCTTTTATTCCAAAATAGGAGAGGGTATTCGCCTTATATTCAATGTCAGGATTGCGATTGGATTGCGGAGTGCAATCAATGTGATGTGAGTTTAACCTATCATGCCAAAGACCAAGAATTGCGTTGCCATTATTGTGGTTACCGCGAAGGTTTGTTGACCCGTTGTGGCGCTTGCGGAAGTACGCAATTGAAAACCATGGGCTATGGAACGGAGAAATTAGAGGAAGAATTACAGCTTTTAATTCCGGATGCGCGGATTGGCCGGATGGACTTAGACACCACACGCTCGAAAACCGCATTTAATAGCCTTTTAAGCGAAATTCAATCCGGAAACATTGATATACTTGTTGGCACGCAAATGGTCGCCAAAGGCCTCGATTTTGAGGGCTTATCTACAGTGGCAATTTTCGATGCAGATCGGATTATTAATTTCCCAGATTTTCGGGCTCATGAACGGGCATTCCAGTTGATCACCCAGGTGGCCGGTCGGGCTGGTCGGCGCGACGAGCAAGGTCAGGTGTATGTGCAAACGAATCAACCGAATCACCGGTTATTTGATTTTATTCAACGGGGTGATTACGCATCATTATATGCAGATGAGATTGTGGAACGGGAAGGTTATCATTATCCGCCGTTTTCGCGATTGATTAAATTGACACTCCGTCACATGGAAGCGCAGTCGGTGGACCAAGCGGCGCGGCATTTGGGGAATGTATTAAAGGAGCGTTTTGGGCATGGGAGGGTACTCGGACCCGAAAAACCCCTCATTGAGCGTATTCGGAATCAATATGCCATGGAAATTCTGATCAAATTGGAGAAGGGTGTATCCCTCGCGAAGTTTAAAGAAAGTCTGCGCCTTTGCTTGGATGAACTGCCTGCTAATAAACTTTTCAAAGGGGTTCAGGTAATCCCTGATGTAGATTGCCTTTAGCGTTTAAAGACAACATCCTCATAAGGCAAACGGAAGCGCTCTCCCCAAATACCTTCTTCGGTTCCTTTGCCTACCGAAATGATCATGTTGATTTCAGCTCCGCTCGGTAATCCCAATTCTTTTTTCACACGTACGGCATCAAAGCCTTCCATCGGGCAAGATTCAAATCCTTCAGCTGCAATCGAAAGCATGAATGTTTGCGCCGCTAATCCACATGATTTGTGGACCGAAACGCGTTGGTCCGCTTTACCACCAAAACGCATGAATGGTTTCCGTATGCCCATCACAAAACACATGGCTTTACGGATTCCGGTAAAGAATCCAAAGGGGTCTTGTCGGTATAATAAGGGCATTAATTGTCCGTAATATTGCAAGCCTCGTTTTTCCATTTTACCAGGCTCTTTGCCTTGTAGGGATTCTTTGATGCGCGATAAATTCCATTTGGCACGTTGAGACCATAAGTCTTGACGCGTGACAAATACAACTAAGTGAGACGTATTTTTGGCTGCTGATTGACCCAAACAAAGGGCATGAAATTTTTCTTTTTCGGCTGGGCTCTGAATCCAATAGAACTCCCATAACTGCATGTTGCTGCTATTCGGCGATAGAATGGCACGCTTTAGACTGCGTTCAATAACTTCATCGGCAACGGTAACTTCTGGGTCAAAGCGTCTGTTGGATCTGCGACGTTGAATGATTTGTTCGAATTGATCAGCTAGCATAAGGTTAAAATTTGTTCAAATATACGGGATTTGTGGGTACTACCTAAAACAAAAAAAGTCAGAACACGAGGCTCTGACTTTTTTTGTAAAAAAATCAAGATAGATTAATATCCTGGGTTTTGCTTTAAGGTAGCAGCACCTGCTTTTTGTGAATTTAGGATTTCATCATTTGGCAATGGGAAATATTCATTTCTTCCTGCTTTAAATGTTTTTCCTACTAAGTATCCACGCTTGTTATACGTTCTGCCAGCAGCATCCGTTCCATTGGTAGATTCTTCCTTCATGTATTTGTTTAGGTATGGCTCAGCGATACCCCAACGAACTAAGTCGAAGAAACGGTGACCTTCCATGGCAAATTCTAAGCGGTTTTCCATACGAACAGCATTTTGTGCATATTCTTTTCCTTTGGCTGCAAAAGTTCCAGCAGGATATGGATTAACTACATAAGTAACTGAAGCATCTTGTACTGAACCTGTTTTCGCACGATTACGAATCAAGTTTACATATTTTTCTGCTTCACCTAAGTTTCCTAGTTCAACTTCACACTCTGCCAACCATAAGATTACAGAAGACATTTTTAACAAACGATAGTTATTGTTAACCGCACGTTTGTTAGTTGAGTGCGTAGAGCTTCCTTCGTCAGCTACATAATACATCCATTTTTTACCGATGAATGGACCTGAATAACTTTGGTTACGAATCCAGTTAAATCCTGGCATTTGACCCCAATCTAAGAAGTTAACACCACGACGGCCAACTGTCCAGTCTAAACGAGGATCTACCGGTACATCTTTCTTCAATGTGAAAGCTTGATCTGATTTTAATCCTTGATCATTAGGTAAGTCAACTGCATTGTATGTGTCTGCTGTACCATCTGCTTTCGAACCAATCAATGGTAAACCGTCTGCATCTGTTTTAAATGCGTTCACTAAATTGTGTGAAGGCAAATAAAATCCGCAACATCCACGTCCTGGAGAGTTCGCAGAATATGGCCAGTTCAAGTTATCACCTGCATTACCATTATTACCCGTAG
>CANHKE010000173.1 GCA_947461155.1 Cytophagaceae bacterium
ATGTGGTGGATGTTTCAGCTCTGTTCCTCCACAACGTCAAACGGACAGTAAGGACAAGAAAAAACTAATCGTTGGCGAACATTGCGGACGTATCTTAGGGGGTGTTGAGGATCCAATCCCAGCTCCAGAAAAAGAGAAAAAACCGCGGGGTAAAGCGGCTATTGCTGCTGCAGCTGCCGCAGCAACTCCTGCTGCTGAATAAGCTCCTCGTAAACGCATAAAAAAAACCTGATGATTGATTTCATCAGGTTTTTTTTATGTGTATGTGTGACGGATTATTTGTTCAACATCGCCAGCAATGCGCTTAGCTTATCTTTCATTTCCTTGCGGTCCACAATAAAGTCCAAGAAACCGTGATCCAACACAAAGTCGGCACTTTGAAATCCCTTCGGCAAATCCTTACCAATCGTTTCTTTAATAACACGCGGACCCGCAAATCCAATTAATGCACCTGGCTCAGCAATATTAAAATCGCCTAACATCGCAAAAGATGCCGTAACACCTCCCGTGGTAGGATCTGTCAATAATGAAATATAGGGGATTTTAGCTTCCGCTAATAAGGCTAATCGCGCGGAAGTTTTGGCCATTTGCATCAATGAAAATCCCGCCTCCATCATACGCGCTCCACCCGAACGTGAAATCATCAAGAAAGGCGTTTTTGTTTTCAAGGCATGATCAATGGCGCGTGAAATCTTTTCGCCAACAACCGAACCCATGGAGCCACCGATAAAACTAAAGTCCATCGCGGCAATCGTAATAGGCAATCCGTTGATGTCACCATATGCCGCACGAACGGCATCCTTTAAGCCTGTTTTGTGCTCAGTCGCTTTGACGCGATCCGTATATTTTTTGGTATCTGTAAAATTCAGTGGATCTCCTGAACTCATCATCGGATCGATTTCCGTGTAACGAGATTGGTCAAATAACAACTCAAAATATTCTTGTGACCCAATCTTTTCGTGGTAATTACAGCTAGAGCATGTGAAAGCAAATAAGCGGTGCTCACGCGTGTGAAGTGCTTTTTTACAAGATGGACATTGATACCAAAGCCCATCCGGTGAATCACGTTTAAACTCTGTGGGTGTTTGAATCCCCTTATCCTTTCGCGTAAACCAAGACATAGTCAATTTATTAAATGATTCCGATTGCTCGGATGAACTGCAAAGATAATTAAAAAGCTTCGCAAGGAAAAAATCACCTCACTATTTCAACAAAATCACCCGACGATTCATCAACCGATTTTCCGATCGCACCTCGATGATATAACTTCCAGCCGCTTGATTACTTAAATCCAGCATTTGGTCCATTTGGCCATTCAATGGCGTCACCTCCATACCCATGACCGGTTTTCCTTGCATGTCATAAACGCGCAACGAGGCACTCGTTTCTTCCGTTTGGAAATTGGCCTGAACGCGAACACGTCCTGAACTTGGATTCGGCGTGAGCGTCATTCCCGCAGCGATCGCGTTTGGCTCATTTCCTAAAACAATGATGTTAATCGCATTGGATTCTCCTGTCACACAAACGGCCGTCACTTGCGCTTTCACGGTATACGTTCCTGGTTCAGTTGTTGTATAGGTGGCACCCGTCTGTCCCTGAATCACATTTCCATTTTTAAGCCAAATATAGGTAACATTGGGATATTCAGAGGTCGCCGAAAGCTCCTGATCTGATTTGCGCACCAGGAATGGCACGTTATAAACCGCACATTTTTGAGCATCTGAGCAGCCATTCGCATCTACTTTTGCACCCGCCGCAGTGTTCAAACATAAGTCCACGGAATCGTCAACGCCATCTTTATCTGCGTCAACGGGCAAAACGGGTTCTTGTATTTTCAAATTATCCACGGACCATCCCCAGCCATGCGCACCTACATCCGCATGTAGTCGGAAACGAATGAGGACTTGATCTCCGGGATTGAATTTTCCAGATCCCAATAAATTAATTTGTCTATTTTTGATTAATGCTGCGGTTGGCAAAGCTGTCGAATTCCCTTCCGTATCGACCGAACTATTCCACGCCTTCAACCATGCGGAATTGGCATTGGAATCCCAGCCATCCGTAAAGTTCGACCATGTCAAACCGCCATCTTTTGATCCTTGTACAATGACATAATCAAAAAAGCTACGATTCACGGTACCATCCGAATTCAAAAAGGCTTCTCCAGTATCGCCGGGTTCGACTAACACAATTTCATCAAAACTCAGGATGGATTTTATCGGGTTCAACTTGATTGGCTTTAATAAAACAGCATCTGAATTCGTAAATCGGTCTGTACCCGTACCGCCATCGTAAGACTCCTCCGAACCATCTGCATATGGATGAGCTGTTTGCAACGCAGCGGTCGTAAATCCGACCGCTTTCCCAATACTCATCCCCTTCAAATAAAAGTCAGGCACGTTTGTGTCAAACGTCTGCATATACGTGGTCTCAACCGCTTGTAAAGCCAGCACGTTAATGCTGTAATAACCCGAACTTGGACTTGTCGTTGTATTCAAAGCTTTGGCCGCATCTTGGACAACAACCCGGTAACGAATCACATCCCCACTTTTGATTTCACCTGGCGCAAAAACAAAAGCATTCGAATAGGTAAATGATGTTCCAGCTACGAGCTGAAAATCCTTCCGTTTGAATGAACCATTATTAATCGCATATTCCATGTAAACGGCACTCAATCCAATGTTATCTGAGGCCGACAACGTCGAAAGCGGGATACTCGTTTGCGAGGCAAATATATAATTCAATCGATTCGCATAGACGACTTTAGGTTTCACGGTATCAGCTCCAATCGTGAAGCCATAATAACTGCCAAAATTTGTGTTTGCAATGACAGGTGCCTCAGCGGGCGTTGTTACCTTTTTCCCAGAAGCCTCATTCGCCATCCAGTAATACGAAATAGTCCGCGTGCCGGATGCAGCAGGGAGTTTATACGTGTAGGTATTGCCCGTTTTGGTTAGCGGCATGGAGCTTGCGGACAAAATACTTTTATTGATGGAAAGCATTAATTTAACCGAATTTTCGGCCACTAAGGTGTCCGAATAAACGGTTGCTGAGATGGAGATATCAGAACTTGTATTTTCTGTGTCCGGCAGATCCGAAGCGATGATGTTGGTTGAATACCACCCAAAATCCGCAAATGCGGAAGAAACAATTGGCCCAATTTGTGGCGTAACCTCTCCGCGGGCAATTTGCGGAGTCATTAAGGCATTGGGATCTCCTACTTTATAGGTCGCTTGATCCACGTGGTAGATACTTGAACCGGCTGAGTAGGTTCTTGGTGAATATAATTTTGCGTAAGTACCTCCATTATTTTGAAGAATTTTGGGAGATGTTAATTGTAAATTGGTCGAAGTAATAGCCGTTTTCAATGCGAGGGAGGGGTTGGCCATTTTTAGCGTATCGGTTACGGATACCCCGGCAGCGGTTTGGACAAATTGGTCAAAAATACCTGGAAGCCCATATTGGCCTTGGCTTAAATCGTCACTCAATCCCATTTCCCCAATAAACCCAAGTCCATGCCCAAATTCATGCAATACGACTGAAAAAAGATCGATTTGATTAAACGTAGGAACTCCCTCGGTTCCAATATACCAATCGGAAAAATCCGAATTAAACGTGGCTACAATATCAGGATCCGTTCCATTCAAATTACGGTGCGCCATTTTTTCAGCGAGGGCAATTGGATACCAGGTATTCAAGCGATTTGCGCCAGCAAAGTTACGCGTGGCCGTTCCCGCACCCGCACTTCCCAATACCCCGGTAGCCAATGAGCGCCAGCGCACATAAATCTGAATGGGTACATCGGATGTTAACGTATTCGCCCAAACCGTAGCTGCCTTTTCAAATACGGCTTTCACATTTGCAGGTGGGGGTGTCTCGTACGAAACAATGACTTGGGTCGTGCTCTGCGCGCCTTGCGTGGCGAATGACGCTAAACCGGAACGATTTTTTGCCTCTTCCAAAATACGCTGCGAATAACCCGCCGGAAGTTCCCGATGAATTCCCGACTTTTCAGGTGTATATTCTTCGACTTGTTGGCCCGGTTTAAATTCAATCGGAAAAGTCTTTTGCCCCAAAACAGGTCCTGCTAAGCAACAAAATACAATCAAGAAATGGTGAAATTTGTTCATCTGATAAAGTTATGCAAGTCCTATGAATGATTAAGCAAGGTTTTAAACAAGTCGACGAAATCAGGTCGAACGACCGCCGTATGCGCTAATTCAGCGGGTGTATGGGAGGTGCTGATACCCACGACACGCATGCCGGCCGATTGCCCTGCGGCGATACCTTGCAGGGAATCTTCGATCACCCAGCAGACGGAAGGTTCGATGCCAACTAGCTCGGCGGCTTTCAAATATATTTCAGGATCCGGTTTTCCTTTGCGAACCTCGGCACCTCCGATAATGGCATCGAATTGATCGCGAATTCCCAAACCGTCTACAATAAAATCAATATTTCCAGGTCCAGCTGAGGTGGCTAAGGCTG
>CANHKE010000174.1 GCA_947461155.1 Cytophagaceae bacterium
ACGTGCATCTTTGGTATTTACTTCGATTTGCGGATGAACGATACTTGCGTATAAATCAGATGGAGTAGGAATTTGAATAATATCCAATGGGTCATAACTGCGAATAATCACAAACCCGCCTAATAAACTTGGCCCCACGTTATCTGCATGCGCAGACCCACAGGCCACACGCTCCCCTTCCATCGCGAAGGGAAGTAATTCTTTTTGGCTTAATGGTTTACCCATTAGTTCATTGGCCGCAAAGACTCCTGCAACCGCAGACGCGGCTGACGAACCTAAACCCGAACCTAATGGCATATCCTTATGAAGCGAAAGCTCAAATCCTTGATCCGCTTGGCCTATATGCTCCAAATACTTAATAATCGCAATTCCAGCCGTATTTTTTGATACTTCCTTAGGAAGCCGACCATCATCACCTGTGATTTCTTTAATTCGAATTCCTGGGGTTGCCGACTTAGTCAACACCACTTCATCACCCGGATGATTCACAGCAAAGCCGAAGATATCAAATCCACAGGCTACATTGGCTACCGTTGCCGGGGCATAAACGCGTATACTTTCCATATTAAGACAAATAGCTACCAATGGATACAATATCAGCAAAAACACCTGAGGCAGTCACCTCGGCCCCTGCACCAGGCCCTTTAATCACTAATGGACGGTCGTGATAACGTTTCGTCGTAAATGCAATCACATTATCCGCCCCATCCATTTGGTAAAAAGGATGATCTGTTCCCACCGCACGTAAACCAATCGTAATTTTTTGGTCCTCTAATTTTGCAATATATCGAAGTACCTTTTTATCCGCATGAGCCGAATTAACCAGGTTTTCAAAATAGGCATTTGCTTTATCCAACTCCTCAAAAAAGGCCTCAACCGTTGGCGCTTCTTCACAGGCCGTTGGAATGATTTTTTCAATCGTAATGTCTGAAAATTCTAACTTCATGCCGATTTCACGACTTAGAATCAAAATTTTGCGCGCAACATCCATGCCACTCAAATCTTCCCGTGGATCGGGTTCGGTATAGCCTTTGGCTTTCGCTTCTTTCAGAACAGCAGCAAATGATTTACCTGGCACAAATTGATTAAACAAAAACGATAACGTTCCTGACAAAATTCCTTCAATCTTTTCAAAACGATCTCCAGAAGCTATCAAACCTTGCAGGGTATTGATGACCGGAAGTCCAGCACCCACATTCGTTTCATACATAAACTTCACGCCCTTTTTCAACGCCGTTTGATGCAATGCGGCATATTGATCATAAGGACCAGAATTTGCTACTTTATTCGGTGTCACCACGGATACATTCGCCTCAAACAATCCCAAAAAATAAGGGTGTATATCCTTACTCGCCGTACAATCCGCAAAAATGGAATTAGGCAAATTCAAGGACTTAATCTGATCGACAAAATTCGCTAATGAACTTGATTCACCCGTCGAATCGAGCAATTGTAAGGCATCTGTCATTGAAATGCCCGCTTTGTCCACGTATTGTTTGCGTGAATTGGCAATGCCAACCAGCTTAATGCGTAGGCCTTTGAATTTCTCTAAATAACGTTCCTGGCCAACTAATTGGTTCAGCAACGTTTTTCCGATTAATCCTGTCCCGACTAAGAATAAATTCAAGGTCTTAATTTGGGAGAAGAAAAAGGTTTCATGAATGACATTCAAGGCCTTTGAGAGATCTTTTTTCTCAATCACGACCGAGATATTCAATTCCGAAGAACCTTGTGCCGTGGCGACAATATTGATACCGTTTTTACCCAACACAGAGAATAAGCGTCCACTCACGCCGGTATGCTTGCGCATCCCCTCGCCCACTACAGCGATTACAGACAATTCTTTTTGAATATCAATTCCCTCAATGTCTCCTGATTGAATTTCCTGAGCGAATTCTTTGGCTAAGATTTTGTCAACTTTCGAGGCAACTTGCGGGTCGATTGCGAAACATATGGAATGCTCTGAAGAAGCCTGCGAAATCAGGACAACCGATATTTTCTCTTTAGCTAAAACGGTAAATAATTTGGCCGAAACACCCGCTACACCTATCATACCAGACCCCTGAACATTGACTAAAGCCAATTCGTCGATGGAGCTAATTCCTGTAATAATATAGGGACTAGCCGTTGTTTCTTTAGAAACAACAGTTCCCGAAAACTGCCGATTAAACGTATTTAAGACACGAATCGGAATATTTTTAGCAAAAGCTGGTTGCAAAGATGGCGGATAAATTACTTTGGCTCCAAAGTGCGTCAATTCCATCGCTTCGGCATAGGAAATAGCAGGAATCGTAAACGCAGCACCCACTTTACGCGGATCAGCCGTCATCATACCATCTACATCTGTCCAAATTTCAATTTCATTGACATCCAATGCGGCACCAAAAATAGACGCTGTGTAATCAGAGCCACCACGACCTAACGTAGTCGTTTCTCCAAACTCATTTGAAGCAATAAAACCTGTTATGAGTGCTATTTCCGACTCATAGCCCTTAAAATAGTCCTGGATTAATCCTTGTGTTTTCTCAAAATTGACCTCAGCTTTACCAAATTGAGCATTTGTTTTCACTAGAGCCCGCGCGTCCACGTAAATCACAGGAATCCCACGTTGCGTTAAAATAGCGGCGATTAAAGCCGTAGATAATCGCTCACCAAAACTCACTAATAAATCGGAAGTTTTAGGTGAAATTTCTTTAATTAAACTAATCCCCTTGAGCACATCGCGCAATTCATTGACTAATGTGCGAATTTGGGCAATCACTTGGGATTGACCCGTTACCGGAATGAAGTGCTTAATGAGTTCAAAATGCCTATTTTCGATTTGTTCGATTAAGGTGTTATCTGAATTGTTTTTTCCCGCTGCAGCTGCACCAGCCTCTAATAAGGCATTCGTGACGCCACTCATGGCTGAAAAAACAACGGCAATTTTAGATTTTAGCTGATGATTGGCTTCGATAATTGCCAAAACAGATTCGATACTTGCAACGCTCCCACAACTGGTCCCACCGAATTTTAAGATTTTTTCCATTAGAAAAGAAAAGAAATTGATCCTTAGCTCTACAAACAGCTAAGTAAAGTCTACAAATATACTAGTTTAGGCCGTATTTCCCCCAAGAACACGATGTCCTTTGCGCTTTCTTTTCGAAACTTTCTGGTAATTCCCTGAAATGACTGAAATATTCCCATCGATTTCAAACATCGCTAAATCCACCTGAAGCACATCTTCTATGCCATGTTCGCGAATCGACGCAGCTAATTGAGCCTCCGTCAATTCAGCCTTTTCCATACCTTTAGCTTGTATTTTACCCTGATAAACCAACAAAATTGGCTCACCTTCTATCACGTAACCGACTTTAGGAAAGCGGTGCTCCACTTTTTTAAAGATGTAATTGACAACAAACAAGGCAAGTGCGGCAACAAGTCCCCCTTCAAGGGAAGAATCTTTACCGACCATTGCATTTTGTACTGAATTCGAGATCAAAAGAATAAATACCAAATCCACAACGGATAACTGCGCAAATTCCTTTTTCCCAAAAAGTCGAATAGCCGCCACGATGAATACGTAGACGGCTATTGATTTGAGGGCAATGATTCCAAAGCCTTCCATAAAACCTTAATTTTTCTTTTCTGCAGCCATCACCATAGATAGGTTATTTTTAGCCGCTAAATCATATACATCTGTCAAGTCTTGAACCGAACGCGACTTATCAATCGATATAATCAATGAGTTCGCCTTTTTCGTTTTCAAAATTTCCTTCA
Source organism: Cytophagaceae bacterium (assembly GCA_947461155.1). Classification (GTDB taxonomy): domain Bacteria; phylum Bacteroidota; class Bacteroidia; order Cytophagales; family Spirosomataceae; genus Aquirufa. The sequence continues at coordinate 3,760 of CANHKE010000174.1, forward strand.
ATTGAGCATCCACCTGATCTAACACAAATGGTTGCGCATTTCCGTCTATAAAAAAGTTGTTATTCGCATCCACTGAAACCCGAATGGATTCCACCACGGGCGGAGTCACTTTCGTTGAATCCGCTTTCGGCAATAAAAGACGAATCGCATCCGGCGAAGCCAATGTCGAAATCATCAGGAAAAACATTAAAAGGAAAAACAAAATATCAGCCAAGGCGCCTGTTTCTACCTCCGATGCCTCTCTTTCGCGCTTTCTAAAATTCATAAGTCAATTATTTTTTATTCGCTGGCTTGTGCAACAAGTCAATAAAGTCCATCGCCACAATCTCCATCTTATTTATCGAACGATCAATCATGGTTGTCAACAAGGTATACATCACGTAAGCAATAATACCCACAATCAAACCAGAAGCAGATGTCACCATCTTCTCATAAATACCTGACGCAATCGTCGATATTTCAATTTTATTCGAAGTAGAAATATTATGAAACGTACGAATCATACCCGTAACCGTACCTAAGAATCCAAACATAGGCGCAATACGCGCAATCGAACTTAAAATACCTAAGTTCTTCTCCATATTGTAAATTTCTAATTTCGCCTTATTCTCAATAGCGCCCTCAATCTCCCGAATGGGTGAACCTAAACGACCCAAACCACGCTCTAATAAATTAGCAATTGGAAATTTTGAATTTTTACAATACGTAACCGCACCCTGAAT
>CANHKE010000175.1 GCA_947461155.1 Cytophagaceae bacterium
GACGTCTTGATTTGGCCGATTAATATCGCGGCTAAAATTTTCGGGGGTAAATATTGGATTTGGTCGAGGACTACTAATGGCATTTTCGAGGTCATTGACATTGCCAATATGGGAGCCGAGGTAGATACCGATGACGGAATGGAAGTAGCTGTAGAAAATATCGGATCCCCATTTCGTGGCTTTATAGCCTGATTGAATGGAAAAGTTTTGCTCTTTGACACCGGAGTTTGCCAGGTAGTAATGGGCGGTTTGGATGTTTCCGCCGTCTTTTAATGTGCCTTGTGCGCGCCATCCCCACCCATTCGATCCAGGAATTCCGCCACTCAATGATCCAGACAAGACGGCTTGTTGGCCATTAGAAAACAAGATCGATTGCACTTCGCCTTTAATTCCTGCGGTATCGGGCAATGGATCTGGATTGAGTAAAATAATACCTCCGATGGCGTCGCCGCCATAGCGCAGACCTGCGGGTCCTTTGATGATTTGAATATTCTTGGAAACAAATGGATCGATTTCGGGTGCGTGCTCGCTGCCCCATTGCTGACCTTCTTGTCGGACGCCTTGGTTTAAAATGACCACTCGGGCTGAGTGCATGCCGTGAATTACAGGTTTGGAAAGGGAGCTTCCGGTTTGTAAACTTTGAACACCGGTGATGCCTTTCATCATTTCACCAAGGGATAAACCGTCGCGTTCTTTGCGTTCTTCTTCTGTTAATTTACCCTGCAATTGCGTACTAGACTCGGTTTTCTTACCACTGACAATCACTTCTTGTAGGTGTTCATCGTGATTTTGAAGCGTGAAATTTTGTTCGAGCGTATGTTCTTGGTCGATATGGATGACCATTTCCGTGCGTTCAAAACTTGACATTTGACAGACTAGCGTATAGGTTCCTGGACAAATGTTTTTCAGCGAAAAATGACCTTTGAGATCGGTCGAAACGCCCTTATTTGAGCCTTTTAAGTATACGGATGCGCCGGGAAGAAGTGCTTGACTGTCGGCTATTCGCACATTTCCCTCCAAGGTACAGGTACAAGTTGCTTGCCCAAACAGGGTGCTTGTTGAACCGATAAACACGAAAAGAAAAAATATTTTGCGAAACATGAATGCCTGAAATGGAGATAAATATACGTTAAAATAGGCTTAAATGAATCTTAATTGATAATTTCAGCAAACTCGCCGACGAATCCCAACATCACGTCGATAAAATTTTGTTTAATTTATTTTGAAAATTGTTAAACAAATATTTGTTTTGTTTAATGTTTTTATAAATTTGTTAAACAAAATCAACAAATCAAGATGACGGCGTTAGAATTTTCATATCAAGTAGGTAATTTTTCCAAGTTTTTGAAGCCATTCGCTCTGCGTTTAACGCGTGATGGAGACGATGCTAATGATTTGGTTCAGGACACATTAGTCAAGGCCTACACAAATCGCGACAAATATGCAGATGGGACTAACTTGAAAGCATGGTTGTTTACCATTATGAAGAACACATTCATCACGCAATATCAGCGGATGGTTCGTCGGAATACGTTTATTGATACGACAGAAAATTTACACTTCATCAACTCCTCAGAATCCGTCCAATTAAATGCAGCGGAATCCACCTTCATGCGTGAAGATATTCAGTTGGCCCTAAACCACACAGAAGAGATGTACCGTACTCCCTTTTTGATGTATTTTGAAGGCTTTAAATATCATGAAATTGCGGATGAGTTAGGTTTGCCTATCGGCACCGTTAAAAATAGAATTCACATTGCACGAAAATCATTGAAGCAGCATTTGCAGATGTATGCTTAACAAAGAACAACGTTTTTTTTGGTTAACAGAAGAGGAAGTAAAAAGTCAGATTTTATCTGACTTTTTCTTTGTCAGTTAAACGGGTTAGAATTCTTATATTTGTTTCTAATATGAATAAGAAAATAATTGTAATTGGTGCAGGTTTTTCAGGATTAGCGACGGCAACTGCCTTGGCAGATCAAGGATATGATGTAGAGATTTTTGAAAAAAATGATCAGGCAGGTGGACGTGCGCGTGTGTTTTCGGAAAAAGGATTTGTATTTGATATGGGGCCGAGCTGGTATTGGATGCCGGATATTTTCGAAGATTACTTTGGACGTTTTGGTAAAAAACCTGCTGATTATTACAACTTAGTTAGACTAGATCCGTCATACTCGGTCATTTTAGATGCGGATCAAGTAATCGATATGCCCGCGAATTACACCGAATTACAAACATTATTTGAATCCATTGAACCAGGTGCCGGATCAGCCCTTGATCGTTTTTTGGCCCAAGCTGCTTACAAATATAAAGTTGGGATTCAGGAATTTGTTTGGAAACCATCCACGAAAATCACCGAATTTCTCAGTCTTCGCGTTTTGATTGATGCACTGCGGATGGATGTTTTCCAGTCGTTTTATGTCCATGTGCGCAAGTATTTCAAGTCGCCTACGCTTTTGAAATTGATGGAATTCCCCATTTTATTTTTGGGAGCTATTTCACAAAATACGCCGGCGATGTATAGTTTAATGAATTATGCGGAAATCAAGTTGGGAACGTGGTATCCAATGGGCGGAATGCACAACATTGTCAAAGGGATGGTGGCATTGGCAGAAGAAAAAGGGGTAAAAATTCGGACGAATATGGAGGTAACCGGTTTTGGCATTACCAATGGTCATGTTAAATCCGTAAAGACAAACGCGGGAACATGGGAAGCTGATGCGGTTGTGGCTAGTGCAGATTACCATCACGTAGAAGAGTTGTTGGGCGATGGGTACCGCAATTACGATGAGTCGTATTGGGATAAGCGCGTGATGGCGCCATCTTCGCTTTTGTTTTATTTAGGAATCAACAAGCGTTTGCCGCGCTTGAAGCACCATAATCTGTTTTTTGATCGTGATTTTTCGGTGCATTCACATGAAATTTACACGGAGGCTAGTTGGCCTACAGACCCATTATTCTACGCCTCTGCGCCTTCGGTTACGGATGCATCGGTAGCACCGGAGGGGTGTGAAAACGTATTTTTATTAATTCCGGTTGCGCCGGATTTGGTCGACACGGAGGAGGTGAGAGAAAAATATTTTGAGCAATTGATGGATCGATTGGAGGCGTATTGTGGCGTTTCTATTCGCGATTCCATTGTCTATAAGCGATCGTATGCACATCGTGATTTCATTGGCGATTATCATGCGTTTAAAGGAAATGCTTATGGCCTCGCGAATACCTTGATGCAAACGGCGATTTTAAAACCAAGTTTGAAAAATAAAAAAGTAGCTAATTTGTTTTACACGGGGCAATTAACGGTTCCTGGACCTGGCGTTCCTCCATCACTCATTTCGGGATTGGTGGTGGCAGGTGAGGTTGCTAAATCATTGAAATAGTCAGATGGATTTATATTTAAAGGTATCGCTGGATTCGAGTAAGTTGCTGACGCAAGCATATTCGACTTCTTTTTCGTCGGGGATTCGTACGTTAGATGCGGGGTATCACGATGCGATTTACGCGATTTATGGGTTTGTGCGCTTAGCGGATGAAATTGTAGACACATTTCATGAACAAGATAAGGCTGCACTTTTGGCGCGCTTTCGGGCGGACACTTTCCGTGCTATTGATGAAAAAATCAGTTTAAATCCGATTTTGCATTCCTTCCAATGGGTCGTTAATACCTATCAAATTGGACATGATTTAATCGATGCTTTTCTGGTTTCGATGGAAATGGATTTGACGGATCGTGTGTATGATGTGGCCACGTACAAGACCTATATTTATGGTTCTGCGGAAGTGGTGGGTTTAATGTGCTTGCGTGTTTTCTGTTTGGGCGATGCTGCTCAATATGATGATTTACGTGCGGATGCTTGTGCTTTAGGTTCTGCTTTTCAAAAAATTAATTTTCTGCGGGATATTCGCTCGGATTTCGATGAGCGTGGTCGGGTCTATTTCCCTGGGGTGGATTTTGTTACGTTTTCGGATGCAGAGAAAAAAGCGATTGAGGCAGATATCCAATTGGATTTTGATGCTGGATTACGTGGCATTGAGAATTTGCCAAAAGCTGCCCGGAAAGGGGTATTATTGGCATACGAGTACTACATTCGCTTGTTTGAAAAAATCAAGGCCATCCCGGCTGCACGCGTGAAAGAAGAACGCATTCGGGTACCTAATTGGGAAAAATTATTGATTTATTTGCGGGTCTAATATGGATTTTTGGTTGCTAATCGTGTTACTAGGTACCATGGCATTTTTATATGCTTCGGTGGGCCATGGAGGAGCTTCAGGCTATCTTGCGGTGTTAGCCATTTTTAGTGTGGCTCCAGCCGTCATGAAACAAACGGCACTATTGCTGAACTTGGGCGTTTCGCTTATGTCGTTTCTTGCATTTTACCGACAAGGCTTTTTTAAGTGGCGCTTGTTTTGGCCTTTTGCCCTGGGATCGATTCCTGCGGCTTTTTTGGGGGCAAAAATTCCGTTGAGTGATTCAACCTACA
>CANHKE010000176.1 GCA_947461155.1 Cytophagaceae bacterium
AAGTATCGCGTCTCTACGATGCCAACTGATTTATCTCGGAAATCTCTCCACTCGTTTTATCCTTCAAGATGATTTTTTGATCACCATTTGGTAGGATTTCCGCTTTGATGAGCCAGTGTTTTTCATCGTAGGATTGATACACAGAAGGCTTGCTAAGGCCTCGTCTTCCTCGCCATTCAGGTAGCTGTACGGGTTCCCAAAGTTTCGTTTTGGCTGATTTGTAGGCAGCGTCAATAATCGCGTTCACGACATATCCATCATAAAATGTTTCGCGGGGTTGCGTGCCATTTTCGTAGGCGTCAAACATGTCGTTGAACATAGTCGGGTAGCCTAATTCATGGGCTTCGTCGCCTACGGGAAATTGCCAGCCGACATTCGTTTCGGCCTTTTCAGCGACATAATTAGTGGAGTTTCCACTGGTAAACATTTCAAATCCGGTGCGTAAAAAGGAATTGACCCAAATGGTTCCTTCGGTTCCCATGACTTCGTCGCGTAAATCCATTCCGCCTCGGAATGTCCATGAAACCTCAAATTGGCCAATCGCCCCATTTTCATATTTGACTAATCCGATGGCATGGTCTTCCGCGTCGATGGGTTTGACTTGGGTATCTGCCCAACACATCACTTCGATGGGTAGGACATCTTTTCCAATAAAGTTTCGGGCAATTTCAATGCAATGGCAGCCTAAATCAAGCACGGCGCCGCCGCCTGCTTTTTCGATGTCCCAGAACCATTCGGCATGAGGGCCCGGATGTGTCTCCCGAGATTTGGCCCAAAGGATGCGCCCGATGGCTCCTTCTTCTACACTTTTGACGGATTTTAGAAATTTGGGCGTATAGCATAGGTCCTCAAGATAGCCAGCAAAGATGCCTGCCTTTTCACATGCCAATGTCATCCGAAGGGCTTCTTCGGCGGTTCGGCCGAGGGGTTTTGTGCACAAAACGGCCTTTTTGTGTTTCACACATAGCATGACGGCGTCTTCATGTAAATAGTTTGGCAAAGCAATGACAACGAACTCAGATTCAGCATGTGCGATCGCATCTTCCATGTCTGTGCAAAAATGAGGTACGTTGTAATCTTTTGCAAAGCGAGAAGCGGTAGCTTCTTTGCGGGAATAGACCACTTTAACGCTGTCTTTGCTTCGTCTGCCGCAAAGAGATTCAGCATAGAATCTACCAATGAACCCGCCACCCAGAATACATATATTAGCCATTATTTCTCAATTTTTAATGTGATTTCTTCTTCTTTTACTAGGAAGTCGGCTCCTACAACAGCCTTTTTCCCACTGGCCAAAATGGCCTCATCCGGTACCATGGCGATGGGCGTTATGCAGGATACATTTTTCTCTCGGAATGGTTTGTTTGATGCTAAATTATAGGCAGAGATAACGGACCAACGCGCATTTTCGGATAGGTTCGCTTCTGATCTATGTAGCAAATTGGGATGGAAAAATAGCACATCACCAGCTTTCAATTCGCAATAAACGAGCTCGGAAACCTTAGCCGCTTCATCCACAAATGCCATGTCGGCCCCCTGTTGTTCCCCTGCAAAATGGTGTTCGATGCGCTGCATGTGATGTGTTCCTTTCAGCACTTGAAGGCAGCCATTTTGAATCGTTGCATCCGTCAATGCGATCATGACTGATACCATGGATTCTGGATACAGGAATCCATTTTTATACCAATAGCCATAATCCTGATGCCATTCCCAGGCGCCACCTACGCGGGGTTCTTTTTGCATGACTTTGGAGTGAAAATGGCAAATTTCCCCTTCGCCTAAGAGGCTTTGAACGGAATGGACCATGCGCTGACAGCGAGACATCAGACCAAATGAATCATCCCCAGCGGTAAACCACAAGGTTAGTTTTGTTTTTTTACCCGTTTGGTCATTTAGGTCAAAAGCACGATTGACGACCGATTCGTCCGTAGCTACCTGAAATAATAAATCAATTTCTTCCTTCGAAAAAAAGTTGGGAACTTGGATATATCCATCCTGCTTATACGCATGGACCTGAGAATCAGTCAACATAGCTTTAGGTTTTGTTGGCTGAATTTATCGATAAATTAAATAAGTTGTATGCGGGGAGGAGAGTAGAGAGTAAAGAGTAGAGAGTAAAGAGTAATGCCATGAGATTTGATTTTTTATCTCTACTCTCTACTCTTTACTCTTTACTCTCTACTCTAAACCGAGGTCCTTCTGTATCACCCCAACCTTCTCTTGCAAAGCAGCGAAGGTCTTATCAAAATCAGCTGCAGTTGCCAAAGGAGCATTGACCGAGACATAGAACTTAATCTTCGGTTCAGTTCCGGATGGACGTGCGGAAACTTTAGAGCCGTCGGCGAGGATTAATTGAATCACATTGGATGCTTCGATGCCGCGGCCAACGGTGATAGGTGTTTGTTTTCCGGATAGTAGGTCTGTGGAAATAAGTCCTTCGTAGTCCAAGACCGTTACGGGTTTTGAACCAGCTACGGAAGCAGGGACGTTTGAACGCAGGTTGATCATCATTTGCTTGATTTCTTCGGCACCAACTTTCCCTTTTTTGGTTAATGAAATTAAGCCTTCGTAATAGAAATTATTCTCGATGTACATTTCGGCTAAGAAGTCGAACAAGGACTTGCCCTGATCTTTCGCGTAAGCGGTTAACTCGGCGATCATGGCACAAGATGCCACGGCGTCTTTGTCGCGTACCGCATCGCCAATTAAATAGCCGTAAGACTCTTCACCACCGCCGATGAACTTTTCTTTGCCTTCCAACTCGCGGATAACCTGCGCAATGTATTTAAAGCCGGTCAATGTATTGTAACACGTAACGCCTTTCGACGCACACATTTTGTCGATCAAATCGGTCGTTACGATCGTTTTGGCGACGAATTCATTGCCTTTCAAATCGGATACTTTCAATAAGTAATATAGGATCAAACTCGCCATTTGATTGCCGTTCAAAAGCACCCATTCGCCGTGCTGGTTTTTCACCGCTGCTCCCACGCGATCTGCGTCGGGGTCTGTGGCAATTACTAAATCGGCATCGATCGCTTTGGCTTGATTCAATGCCAAAGTCATCGCTTCTTTTTCTTCTGGATTTGTATACACGACCGTAGGGAAATTGCCATTCGGAATCGCTTGTTCTTCTACGATGGTAACTGCCTCGAAACCAAGTGATTCCAATGCTTTGGGTACCAAGGTGATTCCGGTTCCGTGTATCGGAGAAAAGACGATTTTTAGGTCTTTTTGGCGCTGAATGACTTCCGGTTTCCGGCAGTTGGCTTGGATTGTTTTCAAATATGCCGCGTCAATCGACTCGTCTAAAAAATGTAATAGGGCATCATTGCCCTCAAATTTAATGTCGGCAACCGTTGAAATTGCATTCACTTCGGCCACGATGTTTTTGTCATGTGGGGCAACGACCTGCGAGCCATCGGCCCAATAGGCTTTGTAGCCATTGTATTCCTTTGGATTGTGGGAAGCGGTGATGACAAGTCCGGCTTGGCAACCCAATTCGCGTACCGTAAAGGATAGTTGCGGGGTAGGGCGTAAGGCCGGAAATAGATAAACTTCGATCCCGTTAGCCGTAAATATATTTGCTGCGATGCGCGTGAATTCGGGTGAATTATTGCGGGAATCGTGCGCGATGGCTACTTTGATTTTTTGATTTGGCAGGCATTTGTTGAGGTAATTCGCAAAACCTTGTGTGGCCGCGCCTACCGTATATTGATTCATGCGGTTACAACCGACGCCCATTTCGCCGCGCATGCCACCTGTTCCAAATTCCAGTGATTTGTAGAAGGAATCGGTCAAAGCAGTTTGTTCGCACGAAGCGATCAATGATTGGATTTGCGATTTGGTTTCGGCGTCGTAAGGGCCGTTTAACCATTGGTCAATGTTTGCTTGGGTTGTTGCGTCAAATGTCATATCCTATATTTCTCCGGTAAATACATGTTTGGCTGGGCCAATTAAAAATATTTGGGTGAATCCCTCCGTGCTGTTTCCTTCGAATTGCACGGCTAATTCGCCGCCTAAAGTCTTGATTTGAATGGGACTGCTCATGCCTTTAGTGGCATTGGATACTAAAGCAGCTGCGGTTACCCCTGTTCCGCAGGAATAGGTTTCGTCCTCCACGCCGCGCTCGTAGGTACGAACGAATAGGGTTTGGGGATCGAGTTTTTCAGCAAAATTCACGTTGGTGCCATTTTGACCCTGATATGCCTCCGAGTACCGAATCGCTGCGCCGATGTTCTTCACATCCGTGAATTGCACTTGTTGCACAAATCGCACCACGTGTGGAGAACCCGTATTTGTAAAATAATCGTCGTCGTGCTGGGCGATATTCGCCACATCTTGCATCTGTAAGGAAATCTTTTCTGGGCTTATATAGGCCAAATGTGGGCCGTCAACCGCGATAAAGTGTGCTTTGTCGCCGACAATACCTTGGTCGGCCGCGAAGCGAACCAAACACCTGCCGCCATTTCCGCACAT
>CANHKE010000177.1 GCA_947461155.1 Cytophagaceae bacterium
AGGTTGTTTGGCGGGACGCATGATGCGAAAGCCCACAAACGGCGCATCCGCATTCCACCAAATGCTTTTGGGTATTTGTGGATCACGTCGGTTCCAAATCGGATCAGCAGCCATGCGCGCAGAGGAACGAACCTGCGAGATCGGATCCTGAAAATTTCCTCCTCGAACGACCGCATCTGCGTATTTGTCGATGAAGACAGGACTTGCTTTTCCCGGGTCAATCGTTGCTTCAAAATGATCCAGCACCCATTCGGACACGTTGCCCAGCATGTCGTGGAGTCCCCAGGCGTTTGGTTTTTTGAGGCCAACTTGATGGTATTTTTCGTTTGAATTACCTTGAAACCAAGCGTATTCCCCTAATTTTTCCGCAGGGATATCTGCGCCAGCTTTGCAGGCATATTCCCATTCGAGCTCTGTGGGTAGTCGGTAAAAAATACCTGTTTTTGCATATAGCCATTTACAGTACATCATGGCGGCATATTGCTGCATGGAATTGGCCGGGAATCCGCCCACTTTTCCCATGCCCAAGGTAAAATCAATGTAGGGGGGACTCGGTCGCGTGATCGCATCTGGGCCCTCTTTCGGTGGTTTGGGCTCTGGGTCGCGCGACTCTTCAAAGAACAATTGATATTCATCGTAGGTCACCTCCGTTTTGCCCATCCAAAAGGCCGGAATCTGTATTTTTTTTGACTGACCAACCAGTAAAATGCCAGAAGGAATGGCCACCATATTAAAGGATACCCGCGTCTGCGGAATGGATTGTTGGTACGATTTCAAACCCTGCGCAACAACCGCATGCGAAAACAGCAAACTAATGAAGACGAGGCGCCTCATGTGGAATCAGTTTATAGTTGAATAGGATTTTGGGTTCACCGGATTCATTTTCAAAAACCAACAAGCGAACATTTGTCAATTTTACTAATAATTCTTCAATTTCTTGCACAGTCATGATTGTTGCTGCGGTGGCAAGCCAGTCGGCCAGCGTCCCATCCTCCGCGATCGCCGTCGCTGATCGTGCATGCGTTAGCGCCATTCCTGTTCTGGGGTCAATGACATGGGAATAGTTTAGGCCACCCAATTGTACTGATTGATAGGTTTTTCCGCTGGTGGCTATGGCAACATGTTTCAACGAAATGGTTTCGGGTAAGAGCGCTTTGGATGCAGGCATTTCGATGCCCACTTCCCACGGAGAGTCATTCGGACCTTGGCTGGTCATGACGATTTTTCCGCCTGCGTCAACGAGCGCGTAGGGGAAGCCCATGCGCGATAATTCCTCCAGGACGCGTTGGGCAACAAACCCTTTTCCCAAGGATCCCAGGTCTAGCTGACAGGCGGAATCAAGTAATCGCACGTGGGTAGAATCCGCCGAAAATTCCAAACAGGCCCCTTGAATCTTTTGGGCTATTTGTTGCAACGTGCGGGTGTCCGGCATTTTTTGACTCTTTCGTGCCTGTCGCCAAATGCCTACTTGTTTCCCGGCGAATATATTTAATGCACCGTGGCTTAGATTTCTGGCTTTCAACGATTCCTTTACAATCGCCCGAATAGCTTCATGAATGGGGTAGAAGGTGCCGGTTCCCGCTAATCGGTTAACGTGGCTGAGTTCGGAGGTGGGCTGGTAATCGCTTAGCTCACTTTCTAGTTGGTAGGCCAACGAAAACCCACGTTTCACCGCTTTCGAAATGCCATTCGAATCTACACACGAAATCGTAATTCGGAACGGGGAGCCCATGCGCTGGGTTTCGTAGGTGTATTTTTTATATTGCGCGTTCGCGTTGCCTAGAATGAGCATAAAAAAGAGCGAAAGGCTGTTCTTGAACATATTATTTTTTAGACATATCCAGCAGCTCGATATTCCTGAAATCAATTTCTTGTCCCTCGCTTTGTAGGGCAATGAATCCACTTTTAAGTAGTTTGCCATCGATTTTCAAGGCTGGGTTATAGCGATTCGCCACGCCGCCGCCGATTTGCGGTTGGGTATATTCCAGTACCGTTTCTCCATTAATTTTATGCGTCACGAGTGAATCTCCGCGGACAATTAATTCAGCCGTAATCCATTGTTCATTGGCATACGTTTTAGAAGTAGAATTGATGCAATGACGGGGATCGATTTTACCTTGATATACGACGTCGGTTCCGGGTGAGCACATATTTCCAGTGGGTCTGGGTTTTCCATCTGCCAAAATCCCTAAGAATTGCATTTCGACCGAGATGGGCCAATCCTGTTCTTTGGGCATGGTTTGGGGATCTTGGGCGTGAAACATGACGCCGGAATTTTTCTCGGTATAATCTGGGGCGTCTTTTCGCCACACACCTGTAAAGCGATATTGCAAGCGAAGTTTATAGTGACCGAATGGTTTGTTGAAATACAAATGTCCATAGCGTTCATTAAATTGATCATATTGATCGTAACGAACTTTGATCAGGCCATCTTCGGCGCGAAAGGTATTTCCAAAATTATCGCCAACCTCGTGGTGGTGGATTTTGACGGTCCAGTTGGCGAGGTTTTTTCCATTAAATAATTGGATCCATTTTTCCTTGGGTGGTTTTGCGGCTGAGCAGAAAACCAGGCTTGAAAGCACGATGAGAAGGATTTTTTTCATGGTAGAGGTTTGGTGATTTAAAGTAAGGCAATTACGGGTAAAAATAAAATTAATGTTTTGGGTGTTTAGGAAACTATATGGTAGGCTTGTTCGTTTAGATGCCGAACGTTCTAACTTGATATTCTTATGAAACTCATTTACGTAATTGCAGGCATTGGTTTTGTATTCCTCATGATTCAATCATACAAATTGGTGAGTAGTAATCTCAAAACGGAAAATCAAAAATACCGGCTCGTCCACCAGGAAGCGAAATTCGAAATTCGTTTTTATCCAGCTGCTACGTTTGCCAAAATCTACAGTCAAGGCACTAATTACAAGTCGGTGGCCAGCAGTGGCTTCAATAAATTAGCTGGATATATTTTTGGAGGGAATGATCAAAGCAAAAGCATTGCGATGACGGCACCTGTTCGCATGGAAATTGGGGACAAGGGGTCGACGATGAGTTTCGTGATGCCTGAAAAATATCAGGAATCGGATCTGCCAAAACCGAAGGATTCCGGGGTGCATATTGTTAAATCCAGTCCGCAATATGTGGCGGTGATTCGTTTTGGTGGATATGCGGATGATGAAAAAATTAAGGAAAAGCGGGATGAGTTATTGGATTTGATTCAAAAGAAGGGCATTAAGGTTGTGGGTGAATATTCGTTTTTAGGCTATAATGCGCCTTTTCAGTTTTGGGGTCGTAAGAATGAGGTGGTGATTCCCGTGGAGTGGAAGGAGTAAATTCGGCGGATAATTATTTTTAGTTTCAAAAAGATATCTATATTTGTCTCAAATATATTTCTAAACTAAAATTAATTATGATGAAAAAATTACTTGTGTGCCTCCTTGTTTCTGCATCCTTATTTGCTTGTAAAGAATCTGCAGATTCGACAAAATCAGCTGACCAAAATCCATTGGCTGGGACTTTCACAGAAAGAGATGAAAAAGCCCAAAAGTTGTTTTCGAACATGAACTTATTTGCCAAAGGTGATTTCTCCTATGTTAGCGGAGCCGTAACCCCGAATTTTACGTTGAAAAATGCCGGAGACACAGCCGTAGCTGCGCGCGGTGTAGACGGTGCCATTGCATATTGGAAAAATTTGCATGTTTTATTTAAAGATATTTCATTTTCTGAGGGACGTGTTCACACATTTAATTTGAATAACGGTGAGGTATATACGGCTTACTTTGGAGATTGGACAGTTACAGGAAAATTCACGAATAAAACCTTTACAGCTCCTATCCAAGTTTGGGTGAAGTGGGAAGGTGATAAAGTAGTTAGCCAAATGGATATGTTGGATTCTAAAAAAATATTAGAAGAAGCCGCCGCAGCACCTGCAGCAGCGCCAGCAGCCAAATAAGTTTATTCTCTGTTCTAAAAATTCTAAAAGAGGCTCTCAAACATGGGAGTCTCTTTTTTTATGGAAATAGATTTAAATTCATTTGTAATCGATACCTTTAGCTAACTAAATGCCAATGAATGAGCCGGTTTTTTCTGTTATTCTGCCTGAATTTATGTTTATTTTCTTGCAGAAAAGAAGAACAGATACTTGTTATCAATACGCCTGCGCTCACGATTACAAATCCTGAATTTTATCAAAGTATTCCCCGGCAAAAATCCTTTTTTCAAAAAATGGATATGCCCATTCTAAACGGATCCGGCGGTAGTTTGTTGGTGTTTCCAGACCAAACCTACCAAACCATCGATGGCTTTGGTTTGGCATTAACGGGCGGAAGTGCACAGGTAATTTATCGCTTGGAACCGCAGAAAAGGGCTGCTTTATTGCAGGAGTTATTCGGCAAAAATGGGATCTCTGTTTTGCGCATTAGTGTAGGTGCGTCCGATTTAGATTCTGCGGTGTTTTCGTATGAGGATGTGCC